>PBWF01000054.1 GCA_002728935.1 Gammaproteobacteria bacterium
TCGGGAATCACGACGCCACCGACTTCCATCTGACCAAGTCCGAGCCCCTCTCGCTCAAGGTAGTCCCCGAGGAAATAAGCAATAAGCACCCCAATCACTACACTTGCTAACGCCATGAGCAAAGACTCAAGAACGATCAGACGACCGATCCACCAAGGTCGCGTACCAATTGCCTTCGTAACCGCAAACTCATACAACCTTTCATAAATCGACATGAATATGGAGTTCACAACGCCAAGAGCTGCTAACAAAAACAACACCAGTCCTAGTATCAACCTTCCAAAGCCGGTCATCTCGAGCATGCCACCAATCGAGGGCTGCAACTTGAGCCAACCCTCGGCAGCAGTTTGGTCATCGCGCACACGATCGTAGAGGGGAAGATCCGCTTCGTTGGCTCGGTCACGGTTCTCGAATCGGATCACGAACTGATGGGTGCCGTCACCGATCATCAGCATCTCGCGCGCGGCTTCGAGATCGATAAACGCGAGTCGATCNTCCAATTCACTCGGACCGAAATTGAGCACGCCAGACACTCGAAAAAGCCTCTGGACGAGCTCATTACCCTCAACAGAAGAGGTCGTAAGGACAATACGATCACCTAATCCCACTTCAAGCTTCTCGGCTAGACTGTCTCCGAGGAGCAAATCACTCCCTTTGGTAATCGGCGAGCCCTCAACCTGAGCTTCGCGAATCCGGCTCACTGCCTTCTCTTGCTCCTGATCAATGCCATAAATCATGACGCCTTGCGTCGCGTAACTCGACGCCAACATGGCNGGAGTCATAACCCGTTCACTAAAAGCACGGACATCTTGATCCANTGCGAGCANCTCACGAAGAGGANCTGTNTTGTCCAAATACAGGGAAGGGTCGAAACGTTCCCTGAAGCCCTGGTGNTAGATTTGCGCCTCGCCCTCTAGCGTNTCGGTCAGGCTATCCACCATGAGNCGGCTCACNCCCACCATCATTCCGTCCATTAAGATCATGATGACTAACGCGCTCGTGAGCAAAAGACAGGTCAATGCAGTTCGACGTGTGTTTCGAAGCAAGTTTCTAAAGGCAAGCTTGAGAATGAGCATTAGTAGTGCCTCATCGCTTCAACCGGGCGAACACGAGCGGCTCGCCAACCCGGCGGCAAACTCACCACCAATGCAGACACCAAAATCAGGGTCATCGGCATGACCAATACGTAGGCCGAGAGCATGCCTCGATAATGCGAGAATGCGACGCCCCCCATATCAATGGGATCAGCCAACTCGAACCCCACGTTGGTAAACCAGTAGACGAGCGGGAACACGGCAAGAAGACCGACTGCAATTGCAGCAGACGCTAACATGACGGTTTCTAGCGCCACCAGTTGAACGAGCTTGCCTGGCCGGCAACCCATAGCCCGGAGCACGCCAAACTCTCGGGTGCGCTCGAGCACAGACATGAGCACGGTGTTCAGAACACCAATGAACACGAGGAAAATGATCAGCCCGAGGCCAAACTTGTTTCCCTCCCTGTCTGCTTGCATCGTTTGGTAAAACGTTGACTCGATGACCTGCCAAGGCGAGACCTCAAGGTTTGGAAATTGCTGTTGCAGCTTCTCCGCTGCCGTACTGGCATCACCAATATCANCTAGTCGAAGCGCGATCTGATGGACCGCGTCATCCAGAGCCAAAAACGCTTGAGCGGCGCTGAGCGGCAGGTAGACCGTCATTCGATCGGATGACTTCTCATTGCCTACTACCCCCACCACCTCATAAAGATCATTCGCAATACTGCCATCGGCGCCTTGACCGATCAGAACCAGACCATCACCAACGCTAATGCCAAGTGCCCTTGATATCCCGAGCCCAATCATGGCCGGTGTGGTCGGCCCCGCGGCCGCCTCGCTCAGGTAAACGCCTTCGGTTACTTTCTCCCGCACATGAGTCACCGATGGCTCTAATTGCCCATCAATGCCGACCACTTGCACTGGCGATGACTTTTCCTCCCCATAAGCGAGCGCAGCAGATAAGACTCGCGGTGCAACACCGACAATATTGGGCGCACTCTGGAGGGATGAAACCACTTGGCTCGATTCCCGAATGACCCGCTGGGTCCTCGGTTGCACTCGATAATCCGGGGCGTGCAACTGCACGTGGCCGACCCGATCGCGCGTGAATATTTCAATCATGTTGCCGTAACTGCCTTCAATCAGCGACACAGCAAAGGTAATCAAAAAGTAGCCACCAGCAATGGATATCCCTGTCAGAATCGATCGCCGCTTTTGCCGAAGCAGATTGCGCCAGGCCAACTGGAGCTCAAGCACTAGCGTCTCCGTCTCAAGTACTGCAGCGTGAAGGTCTCGCTCGGAATGTCAACGTCGAGCGCGAGCGTGTCATAAGTGATGACGGTCTGGTGGCCAGGCTTTCGTAGCGACGTCATTTCCATTTTGCTAGGCAGAAGCCTCTCGCCAAACTGTCTGTTGTCTGAGAAACGCAGCACTCGTATTGCCTCCCCTTTCTCATCAAAGTAGGTCTGAGTTTTGGGCAGTAGCGGGTCTTTGGTCACCTCGAACGAGATCTTGCCCCAGACGGTAACGGTCGCCTGCTTAGGTAGCAGCGTTACCAAATACGTATCTTCTTTTTCTTCAAGATTGACATCGTAAAGATCAGTCAATGTGGATTGCTTTACGAGATCATCATTCGTGAAGTCACTGCCCATCCATGAATTCATCATCATCGATGGTGGTACTTTGACGACGCGATTAATCTTGGGTAGGAAATTCCACATTTCTTCGCCTCGCATCAACGAGGCAATCCCGCGATCTTTTTTGGGCTCTAAGACTTGGAAATAGGCGTAGTCATCACCCTGGGTCATACCCTTGAAAACCAGCCGCCGCTCGTAGTCGGGCGTCTTGATTTCCATCACCATTTGCGCCTCACTTGACTGCCCCTGATATAGCTGGTCCAAGTAGTCGATGAGTGCCGGGCCGCTTTCAAACCGCGGAGATTCTGCGGCGGCTAACGCAACATGCATTGCCAAAACGAAAGTAACCCCGATGCGCGACCACCTATTGCGCTGAAGTGCTTTTTGCCAAGAACGGTGATCTTTATGAGCATCGAACGGATCCGTTGGGTCTCTCGCGAAACGACCCNGCCGCACAGATCTGATTATCGATAAGCAAAACAGAACCACGCCCCGCTGACCCATTATGCGCCACCTCGCTTTATGCAGCCGTTNACCCGCTAGACATTATCATCTCAAACGTCTGTATGCCCACCTTGTCAACTGGAATATCGCTGAGCGCCTAAAATCATCGCGCACAATCAGCACCCGGTGCGCGTTTTCGCGTGTGACGCTCGTAAACCCATGATGAATTCAGTCAAGCCCAAAGCCAGGGTTTCCAATCGATAATTCCTCAGGGTCAAACCCGTAAACGCCCAGTTGTTGACAGCTGCTGACAGTTGCCGATCACAAGCATTCAGGCAACAGCCTCGATCGAGCAGACCATGACAGTGTGTCATAGGCTGAACAAACCGCCACCAGTGAACTGAGCTACTCTCTCAATTCTTGTCCTTGGCCGAGTGATGCAGAGTTGCTAGGCTTTTGCTGCACAGAGACTACGTGGTGAGCCATGAAGAAATCAGTTATCCAGCGTCAACGCCCTGATATCTTCGAGTCTTTTGATCACTTCAATGAATGGCTGAGCGCCCCAGGTCACTGGTTGTCCGGAGTGCAGCGCATTGACGTCGCGAAGGCTACCAGGGCAGTGGCAGACTGCCCTGCCTGCAAAACGATCAGTGACGCACTGTCCCCCAAGTCTCTCGACCATCAGCACCAATGCGATACGGGTCTGCCAGCGGACGTTGAGGTCGTCATTCATCGACTGATCAGTGATCAAACGCGGCTCACATCAGCCGATATCAGCTCGCTCTCCGACCTCTTTGGCGCTGACTCGGCTTTTGCGTATGTGGAAATACTTGGCGTCGCTGTCTGTCAGTTTAGCCTCGATGAATTTCATCGAGGCCTGGGCCTCGCCCTGCCCGAACTGCCGAAGCCAAAAGAAGGCAGACCAGATCATTACCTTCCAGCTCATCTTGAAACCGACACCGCTTGGGTGCCCATGATCCCCACCGATCAAGTGTCTCCCGCCGAACAAGACTTGTGGCCCGGCAACCGAGGAGCCAATGTCTTGAGAGCATTGTCTGCCGCACCTGACACCGTTCGCGCTTGGCAACACTTATCCGAGACCATGTACCTCTCACTTCAAGGCATGGCTGAAATGATCCATGCACCCAACCGCATCTTGAGCCGCATGCAAATGGAACTCATTGCGGGGCGCGTCTCGGCGCTTAATCAATGCCTTTACTGAACCAGCTCACACGCCTCGATGCTTCGTGTAAGCGTCTCGCAATCTAGCCTNCAAGTAGACTTAAGCGGCTTACGCACTGGCGATTCACAGGCGCTGGACGCGATTCCGAACGCGAGCACCCTGATTCGCCTCGCGGATGCATTTATGAATCACGAGCCCGATCACCTCGCGAATATTCGAGATGAAGCAGCCTCGGTTATCGGTGAGCTTGGGGTGATAGAAGCAATCGGTGTTGCCGCCAATTTTCAGCGAATGGTTCGGATCGCGTCAGGCACCGGCATTCCTATTGACGAGCCCGACCCTGAGTTCGGCACGGCAGTNCGAGCGGCACTCAATCTCAACAACACTGACTGGCATCCACTCAGCGAATAAAACGCTGGCTTCCAGTCCAATCAGGCACTTACCGCTCCCTCAATTTCCCTGTGTAGTTGTTCGATGAGGGGGTTTAGCAAACAGAAAGCAAAACCCGCCGACAAACGCGGCCAACGCCAACACTGTGAACCCGCTTTGATAATTGCCCGACGAATCGGCCATGACTCCTGCTATCACTGGCCCAAACGACATCCCGAGCATCACTATGAGCGATGAAAAACCCATGATGGTGCCAAACGCTGACGCACCGAAGTAGTCCGCTCTCAGCGCAACCATCAGCGGACCTCGAATGCCCCAGGCCAGCCCGTGTACCGTTGCGAGCAGGACCACCTGCCAAGTGGTCTCTGCATAGGCAAGGCCGAGCAGCGCAACTGCGTGGGCAATCATGCATGCGACGCTCAAATACCGTTTATCAAATCGATCGCCAAGGTAGCCGCCTAGCAGCTGACCAACCATTTGACTGCCGGTCACCACGGTGACCATGACCGCTGCAGCTGTCAATGTGTAACCCAACCCTTCTGATAAGTGAGCCACCAAATGCACCATGATCGCTGAAACAGTCAGTAGCGCTGAGGCGTGGCCAACGCTGATCAACCAAAACGAAGCCGTCGCCATGGCCTGCCTGGCAGTCAGGTCTTTGGGCGCGTCGTGGGCCGTGTCAGTATGCTGNGTTGCCCGCGCGCCGTCAGGCACCGCGCCAAACGGCTGAGGTCTGTGCCGAACCACCTGCGCCATGGGCAACCCCAGCAGCAACACCAGCACTCCAGACATAAATGCAGTAAACCGCCAGCCCCAAGCCTCCAGCGCCAGCACCACAAGCGGTACCGCCATCCCGCCGATCGAATAACCGAGTTGAGACCAGGCCACCGCTTTTGAGCGATGTCGGTCGAACCAATTCACGATCGCGACCATCACCGTCGCGAAGCCTCCTAGACTTGAGCCCACGGCGATCAGCCCAAAAGCAAGGTAGAACTCAAGCAGTGAATCGATCCACGAGAACCACATAAACCCGAACCCAAAGAGCATGGTACCAATGCTTAAAATCAGCTTAGGCCCATACCGATCCACCAGCCACCCTTGAAGGGGACCGAGAATCCCGCTCTCAATGCGGGTTAACGCAAACGCGGCGGCAATCAGGGTTTTACTCCAGCCGAATTCCGCCTGGAGAAAAACAACGTACGCGCCATAGGATTGCATCCAGAGCATGCCCGCCAACATCTGCAACCCACCTGCAGCGGCCACAATATTCCAGCCGTAAAAAAAACGTCCGCCTGGGAAAAAAAGCGCTTTTAATTGCACGCTAAGTCCAGCCATGGTCTTTGATTGATTCCTTTTTCCACCGCAATGCTGTTTAGGGGTGGCTCAACTGATTTC
>PBWF01000055.1 GCA_002728935.1 Gammaproteobacteria bacterium
GGTGCCTCTGGAGAACAGGTTGGGATCGTTTCGATAGAGGAAGCACGTCAAGCGGCACTGGAAGCCAAACTAGACTTAGTTGAGATCGCTCCAGATGCGGACCCTGTGGTCTGCAAGGTACTCGATTACGGGAAGATGGTATTCGAGGCCAAAAAAGGCAAAGCCGCTGCNAAGAAAAAGCAGCGACGCATGCAGGTCAAGGAGATGAAGTTCCGACCAGGAACGGATGAAGGAGACTATCAGGTAAAACTACGCAACCTGACNCGTTTCCTAAGTGATGGTGACAAAGCCAAAGTGACGCTCCGTTTTCGCGGTAGAGAGATGGCCCATCAAGAGCTCGGTATCGAATTGCTGAAACGCATCGAAGCTGATCTTGCTGAATTGGGGACCGTTGAACAATTTCCAAAGATGGAAGGCCGTCAGTTGATTATGGTTTTGGCTCCTAACACGAAGAAGAAAGGCGGTAGTCAAGCAGCTAAAGACGAACCNNAAGCGGTNGCTGAAGCAGANGCTTGATTTCGGAGCGCGNTCCGAGACGAGATAGGTCNTAAGACCCCGTCGCCGTAAGAGAAAGGNNCACGCNGGNTGGCACCGANNTGGGNCNACTAAACATTGAATTGCGGAGTAGCAAAGATGCCAAAGTTGAAATCCAACAGTGGNGCGGCCAAGCGTTTTAAAAAACGTGGTAGNGGATACAAGCACCGACAGTCCTTCAGGAATCACATCCTGACCAAAAAGCCGACCAAGCGTAAGCGTCATTTGCGCGGGATGAAGACCATCGCCGCAGCGGACACGCCGCTCATTAAGCGGATGTTAGGCGACTAAGCGTCGGATCAATTGCGCTCCTCCCACTGGAGCGAGCAATCCTATTTCTGAGGGATGAATCATGCCAAGAGTTAAGCGTGGAGTGACGGCGCACCGTCGCCATAAGAAAGTTTTAAAAGCAGCCAAAGGGTATTACGGCGCTAGAAGCCGAGTATATAGAGTTGCTAAGCAGGCAGTAACTAAAGCCGGTCAATATGCCTACCGCGATCGCAAGGTCAAAAAGCGAATGTTCAGGGGGCTCTGGATCCAGCGCATTAACGCTGCCGCTAGGGAGCACGGCTTGTCCTATAGCCGTCTGATCAATGGGCTTAAGAAGTCCAACATCGACATTGATCGCCGTGTGCTCGCGGAGCTCGCACTCAATGAAGAAGCGGCATTCGCCGTGCTGGCAGAGAAAGCGAAAGAAGCGTTAGCTGCGGCGTAATGCCTCAAAGCACCTCTGTGCATATTGACGGAGGCAAACCATGTCGGACATAGAATCACTTCGGACCAGCGCGCTTGCTTCAATAGAGGCGGCCGGCTCGACGGNTGAGCTCGAGGAGCTGCGCGTTCAGCTGCTGGGTAAGAAGGGCGCGGTCACTGGCCTGTTAAAAGNGTTAGGAGCCCTGAGTAGCGAAGAACGCCCCGCGGCCGGAGCCCAGATAAATCAACTAAAAGAAGTGATTGGCGAGGCGCTTAGCGAACGTAAAGTTGCTATAGGATCGGCTGAAGCACTGGCTCGAACGCAATCAAGCGCGATTGACGTAACGTTGCCCGGGCGCGCGGTACGGCGAGGCGCTATGCACCCAGTCTCTCGCGTTTTGCGGCGTATCGAGGGGTTTTTCACAAGCGTTGGCTATGAAGTGGTAGAAGGTCCAGAAATTGAGGATGACTATCACAACTTTGAANCGCTCAATATCCCTAAGCACCATCCAGCGCGTGCCATGCACGACACCTTCTACTTCTCAGATTCATTGCTGCTTAGAACCCACACTTCGCCTGTGCAGGTTCGCATTATGGAGTCACGTGAGCCCCCCATTCGGGTGATTTGCCCAGGTAAAACCTATCGAGTCGATCCACCCGACCCGTCCCATTTACCGATGTTTCACCAGGTCGAGGGGCTGTTCATTGACGAGCAGTGCAGTTTTGCTGACTTAAAAGGTACGATCGTAGAATTTTTACGGGTCTTTTTTGAGCGAGACGATTTGCAAGTTCGCTTTAGACCTTCTTATTTCCCATTTACGGAACCCTCTGCAGAAGTCGATGTTCAATGTGTTCACTGTTTGGGCNATGGTTGNCGAGTTTGCTCGCACACGGGCTGGCTAGAGGTCATGGGCTCGGGCATGGTTCACCCAAGGGTGCTTGAGATGTCTGGCATCGATTCTGAACNATTCACCGGGTTCGCCTTTGGCATGGGTCCCGAACGACTGGCGATGCTGCGCTATGGTGTGACCGACATGCGTCAGTTCATTGACAACGACCTACGGTTCCTGGAGCAGTTTCAATGAAATTCAGTGAAGCTTGGTTACGAGAATGGGTGAATCCTGCCATCAGCACTGAAGAATTGGTAGCGCANATCACTATGGCTGGACTTGAGGTTGATGCTGTGACGCCTGTCGCGGATGAATTCAGTCAGGTGGTCGTCGGTGAGATTGTGAGTACTGACGCACACCCTAATGCGGATCGCTTAAAGGTTTGCACGGTCAGCGCAGGAGAGGAGCGGTTCCAAGTTGTGTGCGGCGCACCNAACGCGAAGGCAGGCATGAAAGTGCCTTTTGCCCTAGTGGGCGCGAAGCTCACGGATTTGGAGATCAAGAAGGCTAAGCTGCGGGGAGTGGAATCGTTCGGCATGCTTTGTTCGGAGCGNGAGCTCGGGTTGAGTGACGATCACGAAGGACTGATGGAGCTCCCTCACGACGCGCCAGTTGGCGTATCAGTGCGAGATTATCTTGCGCTCGATGATTGCACGATTGAAGTTGACCTCACGCCAAACCGAAGTGACTGTCTCGGCGTGATCGGTATTGCCAGAGAAACAGGACTGCTGAATGATTTGGATTTGATTCTGCCAGAGATCGCTCCGGTTCAACCCACAATCTCCGATATGTTTTCTGTTACTTTGACGGCCCCTGAGGCCTGTCCTCGGTTTGTAGGCCGAGTAATCAAAGGAATCGATATCACTGCGGAAAGTCCGCTTTGGCTGCGAGAAAAACTACGCCGTTCAGGCATACGATCCATTGACCCAGTAGTGGATATCACGAACTACGTCATGCTTGAGCTGAATCAGCCCATGCATGCCTATGATCTTAGCGCATTGGCGACGGGCATTGAGGTTCGTCTGGCCCAGGCAGGCGAGAAATTAACACTCCTGAATCAGGCGGAAGTTGAGCTAAATGATTCAACGCTACTTATTACTGATGCGAGCGGGCCTATCGGCATGGCAGGTGTTATGGGAGGGCTGTCGACGGCTGTGAAGGCCACAACTCGAGATGTTTTCTTTGAAGCAGCCTTCTTTGCGCCAGAAGCCATCGCCGGTCGAGCGAGGCAGTACGGTTTGCACACCGATGCGGGGCATCGCTTTGAGCGGGGGGTCGACTTTGAGGGCCAATCTCGAGCCATCGAGCGTGCGACTCGTCTGCTAATTGATATTGCTGGCGGTGATGCGGGACCACTCATTGACACCATGGAGTCCGACCATCTGCCTACGCGCGCTGAGGTCCTCTTGAGGGCTTCGCGCGTTACTAAAGTGCTCGGTATGAATATTGAGCCTGCAATCATCGAGAACAGTCTTTTTCGTCTAGGCTTCGCGTTTGAGCCCCGGTCTGGCGGCGAGCTGGAGTGGCTAGTCCAGGCACCATCGCATCGATTTGATATTAATATCGAGGCAGATCTCATCGAGGAGATTTCGCGCATTGTTGGCTACGACGAACTGCCAATTACACGACCAATTGCTGAGCTCTCGATGCTCGAAGCATCCGAGGCGAAGAGGTCGAGCTACCACTTCGTTGATCAAATGATTGCGCGCGGTTTCTCAGAAGCGATTAACTACAGTTTTGTTGACGCGTCCATGCAAGCAGCGTTCACGCCGTCAGTGATTCCAGCCATGCTCAAAAACCCGCTTTCATCAGAGATGGACGCCATGCGAACGTCCTTGCTTCCCGGGCTTTTGCGCTCAGCAACGTTCAATCACAACCGGCAGCAGCTGGATGTCCGACTCTTTGAATTGGGTCGAGTGTTTCACCAGTCTGAACAAGGCGAGCCCGCGATGGCAGCGCTTCAGCAGACGAACAAGATTGCCGCAGTCTTGACAGGCGATAGGCTCGAAGAGAGCTGGGCCAACCACAAGACTGCAGTCGACTTTTTTGATTTGAAAGGGGATCTCGAGGCCGTATTCGGCGGTGAGAATATAGAATGCACTGCGGCAGTGGTGCCAGGGTTTGAAGAGGGCCAAACGGCATCCGTCTTATTCCGCGGGGAGGCAGTTGGAGTCATCGGCAAGATAGACGCTGCCGTTCAATCTGCATTTGGCCTGAAGGCACCCTGTTATGCCTTTGAGCTAGTGGCTGCCCCCATGCTTGGTCAGTCGGTGCCTATAGTGAATGAGATTTCTAAATTTCCTGAGATTCGCCGAGATATCGCGCTCTTAGTGGACAGAGAAACCACCGTAGCAGAGCTACGGCAGACAGTTCATGAAGCAGGTGGTGAGGCGCTCACCAAGGTTCGAATTTTTGACGTGTATCAAGGCAAAGGGATTGATAATCAAAGAAAAAGTGTNGGGTTAGGCTTGACCTTCCAGGAGCCATCGCGCACTCTAAAGGACGANGAGGTTGCCGAGGCTATGGCGAAAGTTGTCGCCAAGCTCGAGCAAACCTACCAAGCCCAACTGAGATAGATGCTAAATGACCGCGTTGACGAAAGCAGAAATGGCAGAGCAATTGTTNGAGGATTTAGGCCTCAACAAGCGTGAAGCCAAAGAAATTGTCGAGGCGTTCTTTGAGGAGATCCGGCAATCCCTCGAGAATAATGAGCAAGTCAAGCTGTCCGGGTTCGGAAATTTCGATTTGCGTGATAAGCGGTCTAGGCCAGGTAGGAACCCTAAAACAGGTCAAGACATTCCCATATCTGCCCGGCGGGTTGTGACCTTCAAGCCAGGGCAAAAACTCAAGGCTCGGGTCGAGACCTATGCAGGACACGCAGACATCGAGTGAGTTGCCGCCCATTCCGGGCAAGCGATACTTTACGATTGGTGAGGTGAGCGAGTTGTGCTTGGTTAAAGCGCACGTGCTTCGATATTGGGAGCAGGAATTCCCTCAACTGTCGCCTGTTAAGCGCCGCGGCAATCGCCGCTANTATCAGCGCCAGGACGTGCTGATGATTCGTCAGATCCGAGAACTCCTATATGAGCAGGGCTTTACCATTACAGGGGCAAGGGCTAGGCTCTCGGGCGAGGCGCAAAAAGAAGATCGAACCCAATCCAAGCAATTGATCCGGCAAATGATCAATGAATTAGAAGGGCTGCTCGAAGACCTGAAGTAGCACTGCTTCACTATCGCATAGGCACTAGTTCGGATACGCAAGCGTTGGCTTGAGCACTTCGGCTAGATTGCTTNTCCAATTTAATTCTGAGCAGCGATCTGACCCACAATCGTTCGCCCCATATCTACTTATCTAGCCTTACTCGAAGGTTGCTAATGGTTGCGGCTGGTTGCCCAAAAAGTGGGAACTCAGACCCAATTCTTAGCCGCTAACCTTAAGTCTTCGCCGATTAATCAGCACTCGATTAAATCTCCTGGCTTGTCGGTGGATGCGCTCCGGCAGCGCGCTTGAACTCAGATTGAACGATTCACGAGCCCAGGCGATCTTNGCCNGACATCAAATCCGGGATGAAGACTGTACGCGTAGCCGAATCGCAGCGTTGTTGCTAGAATGCGCGATCTCGGGGCGTAGCGCAGTCTGGTAGCGCACCACACTGGGGGTGTGGTGGTCGTAGGTTCAAATCCTGCCGTCCCGACCACTTCTTTTATCAGTGATCAAGCAACTCTGTTGCACACGTAATGGTATTTGGTTGATTATTCGCTGCCGGCGGTCAAGCTCTNTTTGAATGANTTACCTCTGCAGTGCTGTTNATTCAGTCTTTTTTTGGTTGGCCTCTCCCTTGCCGAAGATTACTAGGGAGTCACGCTATCAAAGCCATCTTCACTCAAATTGGCGTATCCTACGCGCGCTTAATGAAAGGTTGGCAGAACTCACGTTCTTCGAAACGCGCTTGATCAAACGACTATTCCATCCTGGGACGCCATTCAACCCGGCTAAAACCCCATTTTTCTATGGCTGGGTGATATGGCTCTTGTCGACCCTCGGGTTCCTCATGAGTGTGCCCGGGCAGACCATGGGTATGGCCGTTTTCACTGACCCGTTCATCGAGGCATTTGGACTCAATCGCACCGAGCTGTCTCTGGCCTACCTTTTTGGAACAGTTTCGTCGTCGTTCTTTCTGACAACTGCCGGGCGATGGTTTGACCAGTTTGGCGGTCGTTTCATGGTGATGGCGTCAAGCATTGCGCTGGGCGCGATGGTGGTTTTCATCAGTGTCACTGACCAATTAGCGCACNTGTTAGGTACCAACTTTGCGCCGTTCGGACTGATTTTCATTGGCTATTTTGGGGTGCGNTTTTTCGGGCAGGGCGTGCTGACCAGTTGCTCACGAAACGTACTGATGCCTTGGTTTGTTCGTCGTCGCGGGCTTGTCGCTGGGTTACGGGGGGTCTTCGTTTCTATCGGTTTCTCGCTCGCGCCCTTATTGCTTGCTTGGCTGATCGCTGTATTTGGTTGGCGTGAGGCCCTCTGGGTGCTTGCCGCCATTGTTGGTTTGGTTTTTCCTTTACTGACNTATCTCTTTCTGCGTGACTCACCCGCGAGCGTCGGGCTCATGGCGGATGGCGATGGTTCGGACGCCAAAGCNACCCCGAAGGAGGCGCCGAGTAAAACGCTGCGAGAGGCCCGTCGGTCGCCCATCTTATGGTTGTATACAAGCTCGCTCGCCATTCATGCATTGTTTGGCACTGCGTTGACCTTCCATGTGGTGTCGATATTTTCCGAGGCTGGTCGCGATGCAAGTGAAGCGTTTGGTTACTTTTTACCTGCCGCGGNCTTCTCCACCAGCGTGAATCTCCTGGCGAGCAGTATCGTGGACCGATATCAGTTGAAACCCTTCCTGGTCTTAATGCTGATGGCNTTTACCATGGGAGCAGTCGGCCTCCTNAATCTAGAGAGCACCTGGGGTTTTTGGATGCTCGCCGCAGGCTTTGGTACTGGCGGCGGATTGTGGGTTGTCATTTCGAATCTCGCGTTTATCCGCTTTTTTGGCCCCAATCATTTGGGTGAGGTAAGTGGTTTTAATACTTCGGTAACGGTTTTTGCAAGCGCCATAGGTCCGGCCGCATTTAGCCTGGCGCTGGATTTCTTTGGCGCTTACCACGCAGCGGTTTACGTTTGCATTGTTGTACTGATTGTTCTTCTTTTGGTCGCCTTGTGGCTCGATCAGACTGAGCCCGCGGCTCACGCTCCCCCTGCCTGAGAAGCTTTAGTCAAATCTACGAACCCTATTGTCCATTCCATCGGTTGCGATTTCTCCCTTAGGCCATCTATTAGTCACAGGCCACCGCTGTTTGCTTGTACCTAGAGCGCTCACGCATGAATTTCTTCATTTCTTGGAAGTAGGCCCGGAACTTGCTCTCTTAACTACAGGGAATGAAAGAGGGAAACAAAATTACGCAGTAACCGCCCCAGGCACTCGGTAGTGCGTTGGGCCGTGTGACACGAGGTGAGGCTTAGAGTGGAAAGGTTAGGTTCCGAAGATCAGTACCAGTGCCGCGCTTTTAGCAGTTGTAGCGGTCTAANTGCATCAGACAAGGAGGTCGATGAATGAACCAGTTGTTGAAGANTCCATGGCAACCCCATAGAGCAGAAAAAGAAGCTGGCAATACCGAGCGTTCCTTATTCCCTTATGTTGGCTGTGGCAGGCGCTGCAGGCCATTCGGGGAGCGAAATCTCGCACCAAAATTGGCGGCCACGACCGATTTTGGGGCGATGCTTTGAGTACTACAACTATCTCATCGTTGGGGCAGCCCCGCATTTTGATCACCACCGATCTCGATGGCTCACTCTTGGGGCATGAGCAATACGATATGACCGGGATCAGNGTGCAAATCCAAGCGTTGTCTCGAATGNGCATCCCNGTGGTATTCAATTCGAGTAAAACGATTCGCGAGTGCGTGCACTTGCAAGAAGCANTGTCTCTCGATGCGCCTTTTATTGCGGAGAATGGCTCCGCGATCGTATTTCGGGAGGACGATGAGCGATTCGATTTTTCCAAACATTCGAGCGAGCAACTGGCAGGTGGGAAGCGAGTNATTAGTCTAGGAACCGAACTCAGTCATCTCTTGGCATTCAAGTATGCATATTGCCCGGAGGCAATCGATATCGTCTCAGGAGATAGTGAGGCGTTGACTCGCATCACTGGCCTAGACGAGATATCGCTCGAAGACGCGAGAGACAGACATTACTCGCTGCCCATGGTGCTTGACGCCGCGCAATACGCATTGCTTGAGTCGAAAGCATTTGATTTCGGTTACCGCTTCGAAGTTGGCGGGCGATTTAAAACCCTCCAAGGCAGACACGATAAAGCGACGGCGCTCGAACTTGTCGCAGCCGCTTACAAGAGGGCAGCCGATGGTTCGGTGAAGCTGATTGGTTTGGGTGACGCGCCGAATGACCAGCGGATGTTAGAAGCGTGCGACGTGGCCGTTGTTGTTCGAAGAGAGGGATGTCACCACCTTATGCCTCAAGGAGAAAAGGTGATTAAAACCGAGTCTGAAGCGCCACGCGGCTGGATCTCTGGCGTTGAGGCGGCGCTAGCGACGTTGAATCGAGCGAGTCAGCTCGTTGACGCACCTGCGTTGCATGAAAAGTTCCAGGCCCTTCGAGCAAGAGGAACTTGGTCAGTCGATGAGGCGAATAGCGGCGCGCCCACCCGATCTATTTTGGATACTAAAAAACATGGCAGATAGCTTTCAGCATGGGGCGGTGACAACGCTTCACAACATCACTCACCGATCGGTAGAGGCAATAGAACTCGAATTGGAGGCTTTCTCTGCGGCGAGACCCATGGCGCTTATATTGCCCTCACTCTACAGTGAGCTTGAGCAGCCGGCGCTTCACCACATCGTTGATGAATTAAAGAAGGTCAAATATCTCGATACCATTACGATTGGCCTGGACCNCGCGACAGAGACGCAATACCGTCACGCGNTATCGTTTTTCGGACAATTGCCGCAAAAAGTGAATGTCCTCTGGAACGACGGGCCAAGGCTATCTGCGATCCATGAGCAATTGAAAGCAGCAGGTGTGGCGCCTACAGAACTCGGTAAAGGACGGAATGTTTGGTACTGCATGGGCTACACGCTGGCCAACCCCGACATTGAAGCGGTGGCACTCCATGACTGCGACATCAAAACCTACGATCGAAGTATGCTCGCCAAGCTCATTTATCCAGTCGCGAACCCCAGCTTTCGGTTTCAGTTCAGCAAAGGGTTTTACGCGAGGGTTGGCAGTAGCGGTCTAGGAGGCAGGGTCTCCCGACTATTGGTGACACCACTGGTTAGAGCGTTAAAGCACAGCCTTGACCCNCAGCATCACGAGTATCTGAATTTCCTAGATAGCTTTAGGTACCCGCTGGCGGGGGAATTTTCGATGCGCCGTGATGCGATGAAAGGGCTCCGAATCCCGAGCGACTGGGGCCTTGAAGTCGGCGTATTGGTTGAGATGCTCCGCAATTACTCGACGCGCAGAATTTGTCAGGTAGAGATTGCCGACATTTACGATCATAAGCATCAGCAGGTGTCCAAAGATAACGATCAGGGCGGCTTGTCGCGGATGTCGATTGATATTTCTAAAGCGCTTTTCCGAAAGCTGGCGACCGATGGTGTGACCTTCAGCCAGGAAGGATTTCGGACGATCAAAGCGACGTACCTTCGAGTTGCTCTGGACCTNATCGATAGTTACCGATGCGATGCTGAAATGAATGGCCTGCGGCTCGATCTCCATTCTGAAGAGCAGATCGTGGAGCTCTTTGCAGAGAATCTTATTAAAGCAGGTGATTCCTTCTTAACGCGGCCGCTAGATCAGCCTTTTGTACCTCATTGGACGCGGGTCATGAGCGCGGTGCCAGACATCCTCCATCAGCTTCAAGAGGCAGTTGTCCTTGATCAGCGCGATCACGGGGCGGCACGTGCAGCTTGACCCGCTTTCTGAATTAACGGAGCGGGTTGTTGAGCATTTAGAGCGAATCTACCCTGACGAGAATACCCAAGCGTTAGCGAAGCGATTTGTTAGTGCCATGGACTATGGCGGGAAAATTCACAGCGCGCCAACCCACACCAACTTGTGGACCGAGCGTGATGCAGTCGTTATCTGCTACGGTAATAGTTGCACTGGCCTGAATGAGGCGCCGCTTGCGACGCTAGCGAGGGTGCTCCACGAGAGAACAGAAGGCTTGTTCTCGATGGTGCATTTGCTGCCGTTTTTCCCCTTCAGCTCTGATGACGGCTTCTCNGTGATCAATTACCGACAAGTCAATGAAAGTCTGGGTGGNTGGGAAGATATCACGCGTTTTTCGAAGCAGTATCGGCTGATGGGAGACTTGGTCATGAATCATTGCTCTGCCAGGAGTCAATGGTTTTTGCAGTATGAGGGCAATCATCCTCCTGGCGCGGGCTACTTCATTGAAATGGACGACACTATGGATGTGTCGAAAGTGGTGAGACCTAGATCATCGCCGCTTGCCAAACCTGTTCGGACCCCAGCCGGTGAGAAATTCGTGTGGTGCACCTTCAGCCACGATCAGGTCG
This sequence comes from Gammaproteobacteria bacterium, assembly GCA_002728935.1. Next base: position 10,710 of record PBWF01000055.1, read on the forward strand.
ACCTNAACTACGCGAATCCAGAAACACTGCTGGAGATGGTGGGCATTATTGCCTTCTACCTGGACCAAGGCATATCAATCTTTCGTTTGGACGCGGTTGCCTACATCTGGAAAGTGATCGGCACGAGCTGCGTTAACCTTCCAGAGACTCACGAAATCATTCGCTTGTTGCGAACCTTGGTGGCAAGGCGGGCGCCGGAGGCGATCTTGATTACAGAGACGAACCTGCCAAACCGAGAGAACCTCTCTTACTTCGGAAATGCGAACGAGGCGCATTGGATTTATAACTTTACCTTGCCGCCGCTCGTGCTCCATGCGCTCACGTTTGGTCGAGCCACTTATTTGAATCAATGGATGATGAGTATGCCGCCTGCTCAAGATGGCACGGCTTATCTCAATTTCGTGACGTCCCATGATGGTATAGGGCTGCGTCCGGCTGAGGGCATTCTTCCGGAAGCAGAGCTTGAAGCATTGGTGACAACGATGAAGACCCGCGGAGGGCTCATTTCAAGTCGAGAGTTGGATGGGCGGCTCGTACCCTACGAGCTGAACATCAGTCTTTATTCAGCCTGCGCCGAAGAGAGTGGGTGTCGATCGTTACAGCGTAAAAAGTTTTTGTTGGCCCACGCCATTATGTTTGGGCTTGAGGGCGTACCGGCCGTCTATTTTCCCAGTCTCTTCTCTACGGAGAACGCCACACACCGCGTTGAAGCAACCGCCCACAATCGTACGATCAACCGGCCGGCATGGACCGAAGAGGGAGTCAATGCGCATCTAGAGGCAGAGTCAGGAGCAGCTCAGTTCTTAGACGAGTTGAAGTCGTTGATGGCGATTAGGCGAAGGCAGCCGGCCTTTCACCCAAATGCGACTCAGTTTACGCTGCATTTGGGCGACCCTGTGTTTGCCTTTTGGCGGCAAAGCAGGAACCGAGAGCAGAGTATTTTCTGCCTGCACAACTTATCTGGGAGCGCGATCGACGTGCCTCAGAGTAGTCTCAACCTTATCGATGGGGAGCGCTGGATTGACTTGCTCAGCGGCGAATCCATTGATGGTTATTCGAAATCTTTAGTTCTCGCACCCTATCAGAGCTGCTGGATCACTAATTGGAACCCTCACGCCAAGCAGACATAAGATGACTGGGCTCAGCGCACTAGACTGGTGGGTGATTGGAGTCTACCTCACGGGCCTGATCGGGTTTGGGTGCTGGTTATCTCGGTCGCAAGAGAGCGCAGAGGACTATTTCTTGGGGGCGAGGGCTCGTGGACCTTGGTCCATCGCACTATCGATATTGGCAACTCAATGCTCAACCAACAGTATTTTAGGCGCCCCGGCCTTTGTTGCCTTTGTAGCGGGGGGCGGCTTGATCTGGTTGCAGTACGAGCTTGCGGTTCCTTTGGCCATGATTGTGCTCATCACACTGGTATTTCCTACGTTGTACCGAGCCGGTGGTTTCTCTATTTATGAGTTCCTGGAGCATCGGTTCGACCGGGCAACGCGGGTCTGGCTCAGCGGTATCTTCCAGATCGCACGAGTGCTCGCTGCAGCGGTGACGATCTACGGGGTTGCATCGATTATCGCGCTGATCACTGGATTGACGTTTTTCCAATCGGTTCTCATTTTCGGTCTGGTAACGGTGGTTTACGATTATTTTGGTGGAATCAATGGCGTCATTTTCTCAGACGTCCTCCAAATGACGGTTCTGGTCACTGTGCTCATTTGGGTCTTTGCCACGATGTGGGGTGGGGATGCCAATCCTTTCGAAACCTTGGTCAGTTCGGAGCCCGAGCGCGCGATCATCATTGATTTTGCAAGCCACGGCTTAGGAGACGGCAAAGACTTTGCGTTTTGGCCCATGCTCTTTGGTGGGCTAATCCTGTATGTGGCGTACTACGGTCTAGACCAGAGTCAGGCGCAACGGCTGTTGACCGCATCAAGCGAGGGGGTAGGTAAAAAGGCGCTGTTTTTGAATGGTGTACTGCGCTTGCCTCTCGTTTGTCTCTATTGCGCCATTGGAGTGGGGCTCGCTCAATATGCCGTAATGGACGCGAGCTTCATATCGAGGCTGCCAGAGGGCGCGAACGGGCCCGATTTTAATATGGCGCTACCTCGCTACATGATCGACACCTTTGCGGCGGGTTGGCTCGGTCTTGCGATGGTGGCTTTACTGGCAGCGGCAATGTCTTCATTGGATTCGGTGCTGAATGCGTTGAGTGCAACGACGGTGAGTGACTTCCTTATGCCAAGTCGCTGGGGTAAACGTCAAGCCGCCAGCCGATGGATCGGGATCGCGAAACTGACGACGCTCGTCTGGGGTTTGATCGCGATGGTGCTCGCTTTTTGGGTGGATGACATTTCCTCCTCCATCCTGGTTGCGATCAACAAAATCGGTTCCTTGTTCAATGGGCCGATATTGGGCGTGTTCGCTTGCGCATTGTTGACAACTAGCGTCACCGGAATGGCGGTGCGTGCAGGATTCATTGCTGGGTTTGTAGCCAATGTCTACGCCTGGATCTATCTGCCGGAGGTGTCGTGGCTGTGGTGGAACGTGCTGGGCGCGATCGTTTGTTTCACGACCGCAGTCATTGGGTCGGCAGTTTCATCTAGCCGCGGCGTGAATAGTGACAACGCGTATTCGATAGACCAAGCATCATCGCTTGCAGCGACTGGGTTGTCCGCCGCGCTCTTTGCCTACTTCACGCTAATGCTGCTGTTGTTCTACTTGGTGTGAGTGATGAATCCATTGGCTCCACCACTCGGCGCTTGATTTGTACGCCTTCAAGTTGCATAGCGGACTCTCGGTCTGTGTGCCGACGCCGCACGCAAATTTAGTTGGCCTAGATAGTTTCGCACGCAAAAGCCGATTGAATGACTGTTCAAGAGCGCTTGGCCGATAAACACTGTCGTACTTTCTCTGCAACGCTTTTTTTGCAGTGCTCTTTGAGAGACGCAGACAGGGATTAGAACGGAAGGCGATGAAAAAACGAGCCAGTCCGACGTAATCGGGGACAGAACTGAGCTCGCTTATCTCAGCTAAATGGGGCGCAACTGCATGTAGCACTAAAGCAGGTCATGAATCGACTGCTTGCATCAAGCAGGTGCACTCCGAGATCGTTCGGCAAAGTAAGAGGCCTTATTTAGCCTGTTATATAGGGCGAAAGTTAATTCAGTGTGCGGTTTGAGAGGGTAAATAAAGTTGGCCCAGAAAGTGCTCATGGGTGAGCGAGGTTTGAGTTTGAATCGTTTGCTGAGCCTTCGTGTTGTTAGAGGGTGGGGTAGTGGTCGATGGGTTCAGGTGGTACCGAGCGAAAAGCGATTTGAACATAGGTTGAAGGGGGCTTAACAAGCAATGGAAATCATTAATGGATACTCCCCGACAACATTTACTCCCGAGCATGAATGTGGCGCGATCGCTGCGGTTTGTTTCACTCATTGGGCTAGCACTCGTTGTTCATATCGCTGTTGCTGACGACTTAACGTCATTTCGTAACGCTAACTGGGATTCGAGCGATATCTCCCGTCATGGATCGTTGCAGATCGCAGCCCTTCAACATCAGATCGAGGCGCTAGAGCAGGCAGAGCATCCTTATACGCCAGCGTTAATGCCATTGCTACTGGACTTAGGGGACGCTGCGCTTCAGTCGGAGCGTTACGAACTTGCGGAGGGAGCCTTTAGGCGGCATCAGCATCTTGTCCATCGAGATGACGGGGTGCGATCGCTCGANCAGAGCGCNTCGATTAGCGGGTTGATCAAGTTATATCGAGCGACGGGCGACATTCGAGCATACGGCGCGGAAGTAAAATTTCTGGCACAGCTCTTTGAGTTCGCCGGCGATCATTCTTCGCCCAGTCGATCGTTAGCGGATCTTGACCTAGCAGTCTGGGAAACGAGGTTCGGGTCGCTCAGTGAGGCCAAAGATCGATATCGACAAGTCATTGGGCGAAACAAATCTGAAATCGATAGTGCCAGTCTCCAAATCGCCTCGATCGGAGCGCTTGGGCTTGGATTTATCGCTTATTTGGAAGATCGGAATCCGCTCGTGAGCATGACCGCGGCTCTAGAGGAGGTTGGCCAGATTGCAAGAGGTGTCGAGCAACTCGACATCGCGCAATTGGAACGAGATTTAGCTCTGTTCGCCGGTAGNCGGACGAGCACCTCTCAGGTCATGGGCGCTGGTGCGAGCTCNGAGCCAGCGTGGCTGGGCGCAGACTCCAGGAAAGCGACGGAGCTCGTGCTCTATCCTGTGAAATCGAGAGTCAGTTTTCGGGATGACATCGAACTGCTATATCCGCGCCCGCCCCAGGGTAGCACCCAGGGGCTGGCAGGATACCCGCTCCCAATGTGCCGGGCGGCGCTTGCGGATTTGGTGACCGGCGCCCGTCATCGGCACAAGAGCTGGAAGTTCGATGTCGAAGTTCAAGTGGCCACCGACGGGAGTGCAGAGGCAGTTAACATCCTCGATAGCAATGGGCCTATCGCGGTGAAACGTTGGGTTAAGGCCCTTGCCAAGGAGGCGCAGTACCGGCCGGCCTTGAACGATCTTGGTGAACCGGTTCCAAGGACCTATCGGTTCACCCAAGCATTTGACGGAACCAANCAGACTCAACCCCCATTGGCTTCGAGTTGGAACCGAGCCAAATTGTCACGCACGTGCTCCATGCTTCGCGGGTGAGCGCGTCCATCAAGTGGGGGGCACGATGCCCTTTTTTCAGCGCTTTCCCATTTTTTGGTTCGAGCGTTGTTCTGGCTCGAACTGGTTTGTGGCTGTAACACGGTCGAAGCTCCAATACTCCCCCGGCTGAAACGCGCCTGACCTAAGNCGTGTGATAGGGTCCTTTGGCCTATGCACCTAGACGTGCGTCGAGCGATTGAACTCGGCCCTGGAAACGCGTACAAATAGCAATGGTTACTATCCTGTAATAGAGGAATTGCTATGAAGGCTGCCGTATTTCAAGAAGCGCATAAACCGCTCACCATTGAGGACGTGGATATCATCGACCCCAGGGCGGGTGAGGTATTGGTCCGTACGTCTTGTTCGGGTGTGTGTCACTCCGATTTGCATTTTGTGGATGGGGCGTGGCAGTTGCCGACGAGCTGTGTCCTCGGGCACGAGGCGGCTGGTGTGGTTGAAGCGATTGGTGAGGGAGTCACCTACGTAAAACCGGGCGATAGAGTGATCATGAGTTTTCGTCCGTTCTGTGGCACTTGTTACTATTGCCTGAGCGGTCGACCCAACCTCTGTAATGATCCATCGCACAGTGCGGCTCAAGCCCAACGTCTCACCTGGAAAGGGCAACCCATTCTGCAATTTGCTTCGGTAGGTTCCTTCGCCGAAATGATGGTGACCTCAGAAAACGGGATCGTCAAAATCCCAGATGAAATGCCTATGGCCGAGGCTGCGCTGATTGGTTGCGGAGTGATGACGGGCGTCGGTGCTGCGCTATATACCGCCGAAGTCCCCGGCGGTTCCACCGTTGCCGTGATCGGCTGCGGTGGGATTGGGCTCAATATCATCCAGGGCTGCCGCATTGCTGGCGCAGCTAAAATCGTCGCGATAGACATCGTCGAATCTAAACTCGACATGGCCTCGCGTTTTGGTGCGACGCATACGATCAACTCCCAGACCGATAATCTTGATGAGGCGATCATGGATATTACGGGTGGCCAAGGGGTTGAATACTCGTTTGAAGCGATTGGCGTTCCTGCGGCTGCGACCCAGGCGTTTAATATTTTGCGGCCTGGCGGCACTTGCACGGTCGTTGGCATGCACCCTCTTGGATCAGAGATTTCATTCCCAGGTCCTGCTTTCTTGCAGGAGAAGAAAATTCTCGGATGCATGTACGGATCGACTCGATTCCGAGAGCACATGCCGAAACTAATCGACTTGTTCCTGCAGGACCGTTTGGACCTCACCAGTCTTGTCTCACGCAGACTGAAGCTCGAAGACGTGAATGAAGCCTTCCGTTCGATGAAAGCCGGAGAGGTTGCGCGCTCGGTGCTTGAGTTCTCCTAACGGGACTAGTGAGTCGGGCTGCGCGCTCACACTTATTCGGAGTTACGCGACTCTTAAAAAAGGGCACCGATGGTGTCCTTTTCTGTCTGATGTTCCGCGCCGCGGCTGCTACACTCAAAAGATGAAGGTGTTATCACATACCCCGGGCTACGCCGATTTTGCGCAAGCGCTACTCGCGACACCTTTAGCCTATGGGCGCCCTGCAATTGTCGAATGCGTATCAGAGACAGGCGAACCTCCGCAAAATTTTGGGAAGACATGGCTTACTCTGCTCGTGGGCAGGCGGACCTGGAGCGATTCGAACGGTACGAGCGTAATGCTGCGTTTTGCGCTGGGGCAGCGTTTGGGAGAAAAGCGGTATTTGTCTTTGGATCAGGACTCGCCGGTGATGGCCAACCAAAGGATCGCGCGGATCTCATCTACCTCACGTTATGCCGTGCGGTAGAAGTGGAGGAGACAGCCACAGTGAAATCCATGCAAGACGAGATCACTGCCGCATACTACGATCAAACAACCCGAAGAATGCGTTACTTCGTGATTGGCCTATCAGAGGGCATTGGAGGTTTCGGCGATCGCCGCGACTTTCAATGTNGCGAGAAAGAGATAGAGCGGTCGGGTCAGCTGTTTTGACTGGACAGTCAGTTGCGATTTGATCCGACTCCGGAGGAACCTCGGGGTTAAACGTAAATTTGGATGAACAAAGGAATNAACCAATGACAGCACTAGTAGAGCGAGAAAATCGGGACGGGGTTGCCTACCTATTTCTTAACCGACCAGNCAAGCTAAACGCGCTCAATGTGGCGTTATTTGAAGAACTTGAGTCTCACGTGTCTTCGATCCGTGATGAGATAGATGCGGTTGGATGCGTGGTGCTCACCGGCCGTGGCAAGTGTTTCTCGGCGGGGCATGACCTAAAAGATATTGGGGCAGGGGAGAAGCTTCCACGACCCAACTATCAAGCCCATGTGATTAGCGCGCTGTCTGGATTGCCTCAACCCGTCATCTCTGCAGTGCATAGTCATTGCTATACAGGCGCGTTGGAATTGGCGCTTGCGGGTGACCTGATACTTGCGTCAGAAGACGCCAAGTTTGCAGATACCCACGCGAAATGGGCGCTCACCCCGGTTTGGGGAATGAGTCAGCGCCTACCGAGGCGTGTGGGTAGCACCAAGGCTATGGAGATGATGCTAACCGCTCGAACGGTGGGTGCCGAGGAAGCTGCGGCCCTAGAATTGGCGAATCAGGTCCTGCCGGCAGAGAACTTCATCGAGCATGTTCATCACTTCTGTCAGGAAATGCTCTCACTGTCTTGGTTCACGCTACGCGCCAACAAACGACTGATGCAAGACACGGACGGAATGGGACTTGACGCGGGATTGGCGCACGAGATCTTTAAGAGTGANGGCCGAGGGCCTGACATGGCGGAGAGAATAGGCGGTTTTGGCAAGAAGTAGTCACCGTTTTTGCACCACCCCATGATCAGATGGTTAAGGCACCCCTAACGATCAATGCACGGGGTAGGTGACCTAAGTAGGCTCAGATANTGAGTGCCAGTGGAAGGCACCATCGATCGGCGAGTTAATTAGTCAGCGCAGTCAGCAAAGAAGAGGGCGGCGCCTGGTTTGTGTCGGTGACCCTATGTGGTCACTCGCTCCTAATGAGTCGCCCAGGGTAAAAGCCAGTCGCGACATCGTGCCTGCGTGTGACTTGTCCATTAATGAGGCAAGCGACGTAACCACTAGCACCCTGCATCAGTCGCTTACCGCCAGCCGGTAGGTCCTGGCGAATGTGCAAATCGCCAAGGGAGAGCCGTTCAAAGTCGATGACGTTGATATCTGCTTTTTTACCTATCTCGATATGACCCCGATCATTGAAGCCAAAGAGTTGCGCATTTCGGCGGGCGGCTCTGTGGATCACCTGCCCAAGCGGGATCGTCTCACCCCGGGATCGATCGCGTGCCCAGTACGTCAGCTGATAGGTAGGATTGACGGCATCAAAAATGAGCGAAACATGCGCGCCAGCGTCAGATAAACCTGTAACCGTTGCACCGTCCATTTGCATCTCACGCACGGCATCAAGGGAGTAATCGGTGTAGTTGGTGAAGAACATAATGGCCATGCTGAGCCCGTNCTTCACCAAAAAATCGTAGAGAAAGGACTCTGGAGTCTCGGTTGCCTGCCGCGCGAGGTAAGCAAAGCTTTCATCTTGAGTGGGTTCATAGGTGCTTTGAGAATTGAGCTCAAAAATCTGCGCGTAATTGATTTCTGCATGGGCGATGCCGAATTCCATTGAGCCCATGGGTACGCCTGAATGGTCGTTACTTTCTTCTAAGATGGCACGCTTCACATCGGGATTGCGCATTGCCGTCTTTTTGGCGTNGATATCCATATGCGCCATTGCTCGGTAGGTTGGTCGCAGCATAAAGGGATGGTAGGTCTCAAGACTAAACACCAAGCCTGTGGGACGGCTGCCGACTTGAGGAAAGATAGCAGCACCTTGCGCATTGTGCGCTTTGACCTGGTGAATAGCCTCGCGCCACTTATCGGACCAGTCATCGACCTGAAAGAGGGTAAAAGTGGCGGGGCGTTGACTCAGTTGGCTGACTTTCGCAATCAAACCTATCTCATCTTCGAGGCTTGAGTGCTCTTTGAAACCTTCTCTTCCCTCGCCTAGCGTGCTTGATGGGATGATCTGGAAGACGCCTTTACCGCTTTGCCGTAAGGCCGCGGCAATCGCCATCACCTCGGCATCGTTCGCGAAGGTGCCAGGCACAGGCTCACCCTGGATGGAGCGATGGCCCAAAATTCGTGAGGTGGAGAACCCGACCGCTCCAGCATCGAGCGCCGATCGGACAAGCGCAGTCATTGCCTTAAGATCGTCCTCAGTCGCCGCGAGATTATCGCGGCCTCTCTCACCCATGACAAAATTGCGCACTGCGCCATGGGCAACGAGTGATGAGATGTTGATTGCGTATTCTCGATTGGCGAGTAGATTCAAGTATTCATCGTAGGATGACCATTCGCCCCAGGGCATGCCCTCATGCAAGGCTGTGCCGGGAATGTCCTCAACTCCCTCCATCAAATCAATCAGGTCTTGCGCGCCGTTTGTCTGAACAGGGGCAAATCCCACCCCGCAGTTACCCATCACAATCGTGCCGACGCCGTGGCTTGCTGATGGNTCCATCTCCTGATCCCACGTCACTTGTCCGTCATAGTGGGTGTGTATATCGATCCAGGCTGGGGTAACGATGGCGCCATCAGCATCAATGATTTCCTTCGCTTGTTCGCACAAATGACCAAGTGCGGTGATAACGCCATCTTTGATGCCAATGTCTTGGACCTGAGGTTCCATCTGCTCGCCGTCGTAGACTGTGCCGCCCTTGATGAGGGTATCGAACGCCATACTGAATCTCCTTAATCTCGGTGAGTGTAGCGCCATCACTTAGATCAGGAAATGGCTCGTAGTTCTCAAGGGATTCCCTTTCCACGACCTTGGACAATATCTTGGGTAGGAGAGAAAGGGATTATGTTGATTCGTGAGGCGTTGGTGCGAGGGTCCCCGCCAAAAAGCATTGCACGATTACGGCGACCCTCTTAGAAACGTGGCCAGATGCACCGCCGCATGAGGAGTCCGAACGAGGCCGTCAGCCTTGGGCACGCTCCCCAAGGATGTCTTACCTAGTAGGTGGCGCGTGTCCTCAGTGCACTNGTCTGCAAACAGGTCTCTTGTCCGATAGTTTGTCCAGTAGCTGTCAAGCCGTGCCCGCTTGAGGAGATCATGTCCGGCAGGCCAAGCAATGTATCGCAGCGGAATCGCGTCATCGTCCAGTTGCGTTACNCCGTGTTAGCGTGCTGAACTGAGGCTTAGAATATTTTTTGGTCAAGGGATACAGCCAAAGCGGTCTATCAACGGGCGGAGATAGAACAATGAATATGAGTACAGACGCGGNAACCATTGATGAACGGCCACTCAGTGAGATTGATGTTAGTGACGCCCAGCTTTATCGGGAAGATAGCTGGGAGCCTTTGTTTCGACGACTTCGGCGCGATGCTCCGGTGCATTTCCATGAATCGAGCGCCAATGGCCCTTACTGGTCGGTCTGTTCCCACGAGCACATCAAAACAGTTGATACACAGTACGAGGTTTTTTCTTCAGCTGATGGCATTTCCATTGCAGAGACGCCGCCTGAANACGAGCTAAAAGATACAGACGTGGTCATCGAAAACTTTATTGCCATGGACCCGCCAGGCCACGATCAGCAGCGAGCGACTGTTGCGCCATCTGTCGCCCCCAGCAACTTGGCGAATTTTCAACCGCTGATCAGAGAGCGCGTGGAGGATATTCTCGACAATTTGCCGGTGGGTGAAACGTTTGATTGGGTTGATGAGGTGAGTGTTGAATTGACGGCGCGGATGCTGGCGATCCTCTTTGATTTTCCCTATGCCGATAGAAGAAAACTCATCCATTGGTCGGACATCACAACCTCAACACCTGAGCTAACGGGAGAGCAGTTGGTCGACCAACAACAGCGCAAAGACGACCTGATGGAATGCGCGCAAGTGTTCATGCAGCTTTGGCATGAGCGGGCTGCTGCGGCGCCAAAATTCGATCTCATTTCTATGCTCGCGCACGGGAAAGACACCAAAGACATGATTCAGCAGCCCATGCTGTTCCTTGGCAACATCCTGCTTCTTATCGTGGGAGGCAACGACACGACCCGCAATAGCATCTCAGGCGGCGTGCAAGCCCTTAATCAGTTCCCAGATGAGTACCGGAAGCTTGAAGCTAACCCCGGAGTGATCCCAAACATGGTTTCAGAAATGATTCGCTGGCAAACACCGGTGATTCACATGCGACGAAGGGCTTTGCAAGACTTCGAATTGGGAGGGAAAACCATCCGTGCAGGTGACAAAGTAGTGATGTGGTATCTCTCGGGTAATCGTGATGAGTCGATTTATCACGAACCCGAAAAGCTCATCGTTGATCGCCGAAATGCACGCACGCACGTCGCCTTTGGTTATGGTGTGCATCGTTGCATGGGCAACCGACTGGCCGAAATGCAACTGCGAGTGCTGTGGGAAGAAATTCAGAAACGGTTTCGGAAAATTGAGGTAGTTGGCGAAGTTGAGCGCAACGCCAACAACTTCATCAGGGGTATCAATACCTTACCGGTCCAGATGCACCCTAGATAACGCTCCATTAACGACAATGCTCCNTTAGAGTGAGTAATCCTACCAAGCGCAACAGTTAACTAGTCTCACCTGGCAACTGTCGTAAAAGCCTCGGCAAATGCGAGCCAGCTTGCTTCTCGCCATCTGCGTAAGGTGGCGTCATTACTCCCAAAATGCCCGCCCTCTGTTTCGATGTCCAGGATGATGTGAGGCGCATTGATAGCGGTCGTCCGAATCCTCGCAGCCCACTTGATCATACTGTTCGCGCGCGTGCGCCTATCCTCTAAGTGGCCGGCGAGATAGGTGGCTGGGTAGTGCTGTCGTGAGATCTGCTCGTAAGGCGACCAGGATCGAATCGTGCGGTAATCGTCTGGCAGNCTTGGATCACCAAATTCGTGATGGTTGGTTGCGCTGAGTGGGCCGTTTCTCGCAGNGAGNGCAGGCAACGGATCAAGAAACGGGCGGTCAAGAATCAGCGCTTGGAACANGCCNGGCGATTGATTGGCAGCNGCAGCGAGTATGGCNGCGCCCGCCGATTGGCCAAAACCAANTATGCGGTTGCNNTCGANGCGTGGATCGCTCGCCAGCCANTTCGTTGCGGTGATNAGNTCTTGAATCGACTGTGGCTTATTCTGGCCTCTTCCTGCNTCGTGCCATTGCCCTCCTAGCGATCGCCCGCCTCGAACATGAATGTGTGCGATGGCAAATCCAAGGCTTAGAACCACTTCGTTAAAAGGAGAGTAAGCCGTGGATAATGTATTGCCATAACTCCCATAGACGGTTACCCAAAGCGGGTAGGGGGGGCGTGTGGCCGGCTGGTTTGCAGTATTGGGTAGCGTCAAGGTGATGGGAGCGGATGGATGATCCCCGTATTCTGCTGCAATTCCCACCGTAGATAGCGCGATACCCCGGGCCTCTTCTGTCACAACTCTGCTGAGCATAAGTTGGCTCGAGTCACGGTAGTACAGCGGCACTTCTGGCCTGCTTGGCGTGCTGGCGTAGAGTTTGAACGTACCGTTAGGAAGTTTTTGACCAAACCGGAGCGCTAGCGCGGATCCTTCTGACCAGGGCGCAGGCAATCTAACTTCGACAGGCGTTTTAGGCTCCGTATGCGCAATGGCGATGAGACGAGCCGTCGCGCCGCGCCTTACAAGGATGAGAGTTTCTTGCTTGAGTACCTCAAAATCTTCGAGCGATTCGTCCTCCTCGAGCTGAAGCCCCAAAGGGAGTTTGGCCTGACACCCTTCGGGCGCGCGGGGTAATAGAGTGAATTGGTCTCGTGCTTCCGGCCCCGACCGAAGCTGACTAATGAACAAATGGGTTTTGTCCGCGCGCAATCTGTATCGAGTATTGTCCTGCCTCGCTAAACAACGATAAGGGGTGGGTGACGGCTCACTCGCCGCAGCCAGCCAAATCTCACTCGTGCCTCGGCCCTCGCTGGTGATGATGAGGTCGTCGCCCTGCCCGCCGGTAGCGATGGATAGCGTCAGAGTAGGGTCTTGCTCACTAAACACGGTTTGGACTAATGGATTGGCTTCACCGACCGTAATGGATTTAACGGCACTGTGTCGAAGCGATTTTTGATCGATCGCAACAAAAAAGAGATGAGAATCACTGCCCCAGACTATGTCAGGGCCAATCTGATCAACGGAGGAGAATGCGATTATCTCTCCAGAGATTGAGTTCAGCACTCTGAGTCTAGATGTCCCGTGTCCGGATACGTCCTCCACCAATGCAATCCATTGTTGTGATGGACTGGCTGCCCAGTTCACCAGCCGATAAAAGGATTCACCCGTCGCTAGCGCGTTCACGTCAAGGAATGGTTTCGGGTGGTCATCGCTTCCCGCAATTTTTCTAGTGTAGGTTGGGTGTCTTGCGTCGCCCTGATAAGAGAGCCCGTAGCTCACGTGGCCATCTGGAGGCTCGCCGTCCATGGCCAAATCAGACTGAGCTGAGATCGCCCGACGCTTATCAGCCTTGTCGTAGGCCTCCGATAACTGATCGTGTATCGCAGAAATTCGCGGTTGCTGCTGGTCCTGCCATACATTAAGTGCGGCTTGTTCCCTCTGTAGCGGGAGCGCCGCGGTTTTCGATGAGTACTCGGTATGGTCAAGGTAGGCGTACTCGTCTGGAATCGCATCGCCATGATAGATGGTCCAGTGATCTCGAGCGGGCCAAATGGGAGTGTCAGACGGCGCAGTCGGCTCATGCGAGTCGCATCCCGTCATAGATAGACAAATGACTAGCGAAATGGTCGGAATAGCTGTCATGCGGCCGCATTTAGTCCCCCTGAGCCCCTGCCAGTCGGGCGTCAGAAGATGGGCGAGTCGATCAGCGAGCGGGGGGGTCAAAGACAGGGGCCTTGCTTTTGAATATCAGTGCAGCAGAGTGTACCTAATGTGGTGGGGTGGCAATGATGGATACCAATTGCAAAGGATGGAGCGATTTGAACAGCAACAAAAGACCAGCATCCACAATGTCTGAAGGCTCCAGACTGTCGAAATGAGGTCCCTTCGGTCGAGCGACTCTACTGAAAACTGTGAGTTTGGCTATGCGGATGCGGATTGGCCACAGTCGCGTAATGCTGCTGACGGGTTGCCCATACTGGGTTCCGCTCGCTCTCATTGGGGCGCGACTGACATTAACGCGATAGCCTGCCGCCTTGCGGTAAAATCTAAAGGGAAGGGCAGGATGATCGTTTGATCGGCTTTGCTCAGTGTTTCAGGTGGGAGAACAAACCAGAATGGTGAAGCGATTATTCATGCAATGGGCGCTGCTAGGGCCAGCGGAGCGATTGGCGAGGAAGCTTGTTGGTCTGGCCCGGCGCTTTAGGTCAATACAACGCCTGTTGCCAAAGTGCCTGTGGCCAAAAGAACGCCTGTGGCCGTTAGAACGCCTGTGGCCTAGCGTAAACCTTCGGCGGAATCAGTATGCCATGCGCTGGTGCATCTGCGGTTTCATGGCCATCGGCCAGGTCAATGCGGAAGACGTCGCTTGGCCCAAGCACGGGTTGAACAGCGCTGAGACCCGTTACAGCCCGCTCCAAGATATCAACCGTGACACGGTAGCTGACTTAGGATTGGCTTGGTCACACACAATGGGAACCCGGAGAGGGCTGGAAGCCTCGCCGATCATGGTCGATCGGACCCTTTATGTCAGCAGCGCGTGGAGCCAGGTTCACGCGTTCGACGCGGTGACCGGTGAGCTGAAGTGGAGTTATAACCCCGAGGTGCCCAAGGCTTGGGGTGCCAATGCCTGTTGCGATGTGGTGAATCGCGGGGTTGCTGTGGCTGGGGACTCGGTCCTAGTGGGTACGCTTGACGGATATTTGGTGTCGTTACGGCAACAGGACGGCACGGTCAATTGGCGAGTACTCACGATTGACCCCAGTAGACCGTACACCATTACCGGCGCGCCGAGGTTGATTGGCGACTTGGTGGTGATCGGGAATGGTGGTTCCGAGTATGGCGTTCGCGGCTATGTGACCGCCTACCATATTGAAACCGGTGAGGAGGCCTGGCGTTTCTATACGGTGCCCGGTGATCCCGATCAACCAGTCGAGC
>PBWF01000056.1 GCA_002728935.1 Gammaproteobacteria bacterium
GACTCTGGTTCGTCTGATGCTGCCCATGATGGGCACCCAGCTTTGCATCATGGGGATGGGTTTCGTCGATACCGCGATGTCCGGGCACTATAGCTCGGTGGACCTCGCGGGGGTGGCATTGGGTGGTGTCGTCCTCTGGCCGCTCTTTATGTTGTTTGCTGGTGTGCTGATGGCAGTCACCCCAATTGTTGCCCAGAATGATGGAGCGAACGAACCCCATTTGAGCGGCCCAGTTGTCCAGCAAGCGCTGCTACTAGCGGCGATTCTGGGCATTGTACTGGCGTCAGCGGTCACCCAAGCACATCGACTGTTTGGGTTGTTTGAAATCGATCTCGAGGCGGTTGATGTTGCGAGACGGTACTTGCAAGGAGCTGCCTGGGGGCTGCCCGCGGTCCTGCTCTATGTCACGATTCGCTATACCTTCGAGGGGCTAGGACACACCACGATTCCTTTGGTGATCGCGTCGATTGCTTTAGTGGTAAACGCCATTTTGAACTACTTGCTGATTTACGGCGTGGGCGGATTACCTGAGCTCGGGGGAGAGGGCTGTGGCTGGGCAACCGCCCTGACTATGTGGTTTGAGTTGGCGCTCGTCCTTCCCTTTTTGTCGAGGCCTTGGCTTCGACGCATTCGCCTTAAGGAGGGATTTAGGGGCTTTGATCCAAGAGAAACCTACCGAATCATTAGCATTGGATTGCCTATCGGGCTGACGCACCTTCTAGAAATGATGGTGTTCTCAGTGATCAGTTTACTGGTAGGGGCACTGGGGGTAGTGGCCATCGCCGCGAACAGTGTCGCGGGCAACTTAAATTGGTTAACCTTCGTGTTCCCGATGGCGCTTGGCAGCGCAGCTAGTATCCGAGTTGGTAATTACGTGGGCGCTGGCGACTATGCGGGTGCAAGGGCTGTGGCAAAACTAGCCATTCAACTGGCACTAGGATATGCCGTGCTCGCCAGCTTGATCTTGCTCATGGGGCGAAACCAACTTCCTTTGATTTATACTCAGGACCAAGCGGTCGTGGTGCTGACGGCAAAAGTCTTGGTCGTCGTTGCTGCCTATCAACTATTTGATTGCTTGCAAGCGGCGATCATCGGCGCGTTACGGGGATACAAGGACACGCAATTTCCAATGTGGTTGTCGATTTCAGCTTATTGGCTGGTCGCGCTGCCGGCGGGGTATTTGCTGGGCCGAGGGATTGTGGGGTTTGACCTAGGGTTGCCTGGATTTTTTGTGGGCCTCGGGGCTGGGCTGCTCGTGGTGGCCTTGGTGGCAGCCTGGCGTCTCAACCGAGTAAGCCGGAGCGAAGTCATGATCAAACGGCTTTCGGAGTATTAGTCCATGCGGGGATATTCGAACCTGGTGACCAGCCATCGGCATGCAGACCCTACCGACTGGATCAATGCGATTACCACGGGCGGCGCGTTTTTCATCGAGGACTTTTTGTCGGATGCGGCACTCGCGGGCATCTCAGAAACGATCAAAGCGCGAGCGAGCAAGCACTTGTCTGGCAGTTCGGATCAATCGTCCTTCTGGCAGGGTTTTCATGGCGATCGGACAACGCGTTTCACGGGGTTGGGGAGGAACACGGAGTATTTCTTTGATCTGTTGGAGGATCCTTTATTTGGCACGGTCGCCGATGCACTACTGGCAGACAGTGGCAAAGGGTATTGGCTCAATACTTGTCAGGCCATGATTATCGGCCCTGGAGAGCCTGCTCAAACCCTGCACCGAGACGGTGACAATTGGGCCAATGTGCAATCGGCGTTTTGGCCGAACAGCCCTGAACTTACGGTATCCATGATGATCGCGTTAGACGATGTCTGGCCANCATTGGGATCTACACGGATCGTGCCGGGCAGCCACCGTTGGGCGGATTACAGAAGGNGACCTGTCCCTAATGAGGTCGTCGCCGGGCACTTCAAGGCCGGCGATGCGTTGCTGTATACCGGATCGATGCTGCATGGCGGCGGCGCTAACGAAACGGCCGATCAACTGCGATGGGCGCTGCACCTAAGTGTCGTGGTGGGTTGGCTAACGCCGGAAGAGGCCATNACGCNGGAGTATCCGGCTGATCTCGTGCGTGGACGCTCAAATCGGGTGAAGCGTCTATTGGGGTACGAGAGCTTTGATGGCGCGCCCAAGTCAGGAGGGCGACTGTGGCTCAGGGACTTTGAACGATGGCGGTTAGACGAAGCGGATCGTTAACGCGTCAGTGCCAGGATTAACTCCTTATTTCTCGATACGTGGTGCAGCCGCAGGCTAAGCAGAATGGCGGCCGAACCGACGCCCGCCGCTAGACCAACCCAAAACCCATAGACCTCCATGGGTGGGAAAAACCATCCGTAGCCCAGCGAGCAGCCCACAGGTAACCCAATCACCCAGTAACTCAGTAATGCGATGCGCATGGGGATCTGAGTGTCTTTGTATCCCCGAAGCACACCGGCTGCAGTAGATTGAGCAGCATCGAAGAGCAGGAAAAACGCGACAAATAGCAATAGTTCGGCTGCAAGTGTCGCGACGGTGGTCTCTGTTGTGTAGAGCGCGACGAGCTGATGGTTCAGGACAAAAATCATGGCAGCACCAATCAGCGCGATGAGGAGCGTTCCTCCCATGGCAATGAGCGCAGTTTCTCTCGCATCGAGCAGCTCGCCTTGACCGATTCGGTAGCCAATGCGAATGGTCGCGGCCATGCCAAGTGCCATGGGGGGCATAAACAGCACGCCGTTGATGTTCATCGAGATGTTGTGGGCAGCGACGACCTCGGACCCAAACCGGCCGAGTAAGAGCGTTGTGAATGAAAAGAGCCCCATCTCGGCAAATATCGTTGCTCCGATAGGCATGCCAATGCGAAGCAGTTTGGATAAACGAGTAGGATCTGGGGCCGACCATCTTGTTCGCCAGCCGGTTGAGTTAAATCGCTTGCGTGTGACGACGATGATGATCAGACCAAGCTGAAACCACATGATGATGGCTTGAGCCATACCTGCGCCGACGCCACCCTGACCCTCAAAATCACCCATCCCATAGATGAAGAAATAATTCAGCGGAATTTTGAGAAGTAAAGCGGTTACCGCAATGATCATTGCCGGCCGAGTAAAGCTCATCCCGTCGGCGAGGCATCGCAAGGAGAAAAAAATCATCAGCGCTGGAATACCTAGCGAGCTGTAGTCGAGGTAGGCCACTGAAATCGCCGCTGCGGGAGGATCGACATCGAGCAGCGCATAAACCGGGCCGATGCTACGTAACGTGATCATCGCTAGGATCCCAGCGATAAGGGCAAGCCAGATCCCTTGCCGGACGGTCTCGCCAATCTCTGGATAGTTTTGCTCGCCATTGAGCTGCGAGATGGTGGGTGTGAGCGCTTGAAGGCAACCCATAAACAACATCATGACAGGCCACATCAAGCTACCAGCAAGGGCGACACCCGCCAGATCGACGGCTCCATAATGGCCCGCCATGACGGCATCGGTCACTCCCATTCCCATCTGGGCGAGCTGAGCTGTCATGAGCGGTCCCGCAAGCAGTGCAAGTCGTTTGAACTCCTGATAGCGATTCAGTTCAGCCAATAGGGGGTCTCCAATGTAAGCGGGGGCGACCAAGCCCACGAGCACGAGCTAGTGCTCGGTATAGGGTCTGTTGCTTGGGGCACTACCGAGTGGTTGTCTGTCCGCCGTCAACCGGAATCAGTTGTCCAGTGATAAAACCAGAATCGTCAGACGCGAAGAACACCATTACGGGTGCTAAATCCTTGGCAGCATCGCCGTAGGTCTGCCCGAGCGCAATAGATTGATGATTCATCCAAAACGACGCCGTTTCTTCGCTCGGATTCATTCTCGACATGGCCTCGTGGTACATCGGGGTCGCAATGGCGGGCAAGATGGCATTGACTCTGACGCCATCCTTTCCCCAAGCCCCCGCGGCTGAACGCGTCCAGGAGTGAACGGCTCCCTTGGCTGCTGAGTAGGCCACCGCGCCTGGCTCTGAACGCTGACCTGATATCGATCCAAAATTGATAATCGAACCTCCACCACCGACTTTCATATGGCGATGCGCGGCTTGGTTCGTCAGCATCGTNCCTCGAACATTGACCGCAAACATTCGATCCCACTCGCTCGCGCTTACAGAAGCCGGGTTCGAGGCAGCTTGGATAGCGGCTGGATGGGCGAGAACATGGAGCTCGCCGCAGAGCCATTCAACGGCTTCATCAAATGCTGAATTAACCGAGTCTGCATCGGCAACGTCGACTGGGATAAAGGTTGCGGCGTGCGCGTCGAGTGCGCAGGCAGCATCCGCAGCCTGNTGACCGGTCTCTCGATCAATATCCATGCCCACCACTTTCGCTCCGGCCCTAACGTAAGCAAGAAAAGTTGCTTNCCCCATGCCTCTGCCACAGCCTGTCACAATGATTTTTTTCCCCTCTAACACGCAAGATCTCCTCTCCTGACACCGTGATGATGGCACAGTGTTCCAATACGCACACCTAGTTAAACGCTGCTTGCGATCCGGCGGTGGATCGGCCATCTTGGTCTATCGACGACTAATCANAATTAGGATTAAGGGGTCGCGCATGGATATGCAGGCGTTTAATGAGCAAATCATCCAGGAGTTTCGAGCGAACGGTGGAAAAGTGGCCATGTTCGCAGGGCATCCTATGGTGATTCTTCATACGGTGGGCGCTAAGTCGGGAGCCGTCAGGTTGATTCCACTGGTGCTAACAGAATCGGACGATGAGCGGATCTTGTTTGCATCGTTTGCTGGCTCTAAAAAAGATCCCGCGTGGGTGCACAACCTTCGTGCGACTCCCGAGATTAAGATCGAACTGGCGAGCGGCACTTTTATGGCAAATNTAGAAGAGTGTGCCACTGAGGAAGCGGCGAGCAGGATCGCTTATCAAGTCACAGTGTCCGAACAATTCAAAGCCTATGTTGAATCTGCTCATCCTCGAGCGATTCCCGTTTTCAAAATTCATGTTTTACAGCCTGCAGGGCATTAGTCCCGATGCGAGAAGAATCTAGACTAGCAGAGGCATCCTCAGACGTGACGCCGGGTTTCACAGTGGTCCTTCTTCCTGTACTTGGGCTCCTGGTCATGATCTTAGGCGGGTTAGTTGTACCCCCATTGCTCNTTGAGCAGAGCCAGATTTCCCTAGAGTTGGTGTTCGTGACGTCCGCTGTGTTTGCGATCGTGGTGTTAAGACTCGCTGGTGTGAGTTGGGAGAGAATGCAGCAGTCCGTGATGGCGAGGATGGATGCGGCCATGCCCGCGTTCTTCATACTTTTGTTCATCGGTGTGCTGATTGGGACTTGGATGTTATCGGGTACGATTCCCATGCTGGTTTACTATGGCTTGACCCTGGTGAACCCCGAGACCTTCTACTTGGTTGCGTTCTTGATTCCTGTCGTGTTTTCTAGTTTGACAGGTACCAGCTACGGGTCAGCGGGAACCATTGGTGTGGTACTGATTAGTATTGCTAGTGCAATGAACGCAGATCTCGGTGTGACCGCAGGTGCGATTATTGGTGGTGCCTATTTTGGGGACAAACTGTCGCCGCTATCTGACACGACCAATTTAGCGGCCATCGCTTGTGACGTAGATTTGTATGGGCATATTCAGTCGATGCTTTACACCACTGTTCCTTCAGCGATTATTGCCGCTTGTGTCTTCACCTATCTTGGAATGGCGACTGAGCTGGCGGCGGCCCCAGAGCAAGTAGAAATTGATCAACTAATGGCAGGTATCTCGGGGTTGTTTGAGTTCAGCTGGCTCTTACTGTTGCCGCCTGTGGTCGTTCTGGCTGGAAGTTTAATGCGACAGCCTGCATTGCCCACGTTGCTCGTTTCGATATTCGCAGCTGCTCTGCTTGCCGTGCTAATGCAGCCTTACTCCGTCTTTGAATTGGGTGCAGCGGTGCGTAGTGGCTTTAGTCTCGACGCGATGGCTCCTCAGATCGAGCAGACGGAGGGGCTTGCTGCGCTGATGAATCGCGGCGGGGTATACAGCATGGCCGAACCTATCTTTATCGCCTTTTTTGTCTTCTTTTATGTCGGCGTAGTTGATGCAGTCTCAGCGATTCCCCGTGTGATTAGGGCGCTTCTCACCTGGAGCCGATCGGTGACTAGCACCGCACTGACCGCGCTCTTTGCAACCGGCGCAGTCAATGCACTNACTAGCAATCAATACGCNACGAGNTTCATTGTGGGNGATGCCTTTAGGCGTCAGTTTGATGAGCGNGGCATTGATCGACGGGTTCTNTCGCGNTCCCTTGAGGATTACGGCACCATGCTGGAGAGCCTNGTNCCCTGGACNACAACCACNCTCTTNATGGTGGCAACGNTNGGNGTGGCCTGGGAAGACTATGTTCGNTGGCAGATTTTATCGCTTNCCAACCTNGCGGTAGCGCCATTANTGCTCGCGCTTGGCATTGGAATGTTTAANTCGTTNNANNGGGTGGATGATNCCTCTTAGGCTNTTAATTCAGCACGTCAAAGGTATGCGAGTACTTGACGATCCACTCCTTTCGTTTTTCTCTAAANATGCCCATGTCGTCNTCCCGTGTTTCGTTGTATACGAGATAAAAGCCAGCGTCTGCAGAGGTCTGCCAGGCAAAGCGGAAATTAGTCGCGAAAACCTCAGTGCTGTTGTTGTACTGCAGGAGCGCTTGCATCGAGATCTTGGGCGTAAAAGAGTAAGTCATTCGCAGCGAACCGACATTGATCGTAAAGGCCTCGGGGTCGTTTTGAATTTTGAGACGGTTGTAGGCCCACGCGAGCGACGCATTGAAAGTTTCGCCGATTCGATACCGTACGGTCGGCTGAAGCTGTACTCGATTGCCACCGAAGAAACCACCGATCTTCGAACGCAAGTTCAGTGAAAGTGGCGCGCCCTGATTAGTAATAAGTACCAGCTGGGTTTCAGCGTCGTCATAGTCTCCGTCCTGCACAATTTTTCCGGGGGCGAGTGCGAAGGGTTCTCTCACGCCCTCGTGTAGCAGATTGACGCCCGTGTGGACTTCAAACCCTGATTTCCATTCCCAGTGGTTATCAATGTGCCAAAACCCAGTTTCATATAGTCCGTCCTCGCCCCAGTAGCCTCGATAGGCAATATGGGGTCTTAGCTCATGCATGTGCTCCCACTCACTGCGACGGTCTCGATATAGAGCAAAGAGATCCACTTTCGTGAAGTCTCGTCGGCGTAAAAACCCAACCTCGGGATTAAAATTTTTTCCGACCTGAGTCACGCCTCCACGAAAAGACCATGCCTCGGAACTATAGTCACCCTGGAGCTGGAAGGCGGTGTCATCTCCCTCAAGGTCTGGAGAATCCGTCTTGGCAAAGAAGCCGGACAGTCGGCCATCCTCACCGATGCCTAGTCGTCCATCGATAGCATAGGTCCGGTTGTAGTCATCGGCCCCTGGGTTCGCCAGGTCGTCGGCCTCCTTGTTGACGATTAGAAAACCCAGACTCGAGCGGTTGGCGAATTCTTGATTTACCCGAGCGACGGTGAAATCGGTTTTTCCGGCCGCGCCAGCAACAGCGTCAGCTTGCATATGTAAGAAGCCAACATTGGTCGAGTTTCCTACTTTGCCTGATAAACGAGCGCCCGCTTTGATAGGAATTTGGCTACCGTTTGATGCGATACCAATCCTTCGACTGAAGAATAGTTCGACCTCGCGAGGGACGCCCACTGCGAACTGACCAGCGTTTTCGAGGAAGAAAGGGCGCTGTTCGGGTAGGAATAAGCTGAAGCGGTCTAAGTTGATCTGAAACTCATCAACTTCGACTTGAGCGAAATCGGTGTTGTAGGTGACGTCGAGCGTCAAGCTAGGCGTGACACTGTATTTCACATCGAACCCGACTTCTTGATCACTCGACCCCTCGATCATATTGCCGCTGCTGCGGCGAGCCAGAGCATAGGGGGTAATTTTGAGGTTTCGTTGCGCCGGCGTTTCGATATTGGTGACTCGTCCCGCATCGGCGATGCGGAAGAGGTCGTACTGACGGTCAATTGGGGACCAGAAAGCGATCTCGTTGTTTCTGCGGATATTCCTTTGGAAGTTAAATCCCCAGGTCTGCGCGGTCTGGCTGCTGTACCGAAGTGATTTAAAGGGAATCTCAAATTCGGCCGACCAGCCAAAATCGCCCGTTTGGGTTTTGACTTGCCAATTGGTGTCCCAATTTAAGTTGAAGCCGCCACCGCCCGAGCCGAACGCGCCACTGCCTTCCTTAGTGACCTGACCGTCGTATTCGATGCCGGCAGGATTGGTGCCGAAAACGAAGCCGTTCTGTTGATCGAGATAGCTGTCAATGAGGATCGTAAAGCTGTCGGTGTCCTCAAGGTCGGCATCTCTGCGACTGTCGGAAACAATGATGCCTTCTGGGTTAGTGTCGTAACAAATGACGCCAATATATAAGGCGCGGTCGGTGTAGCCGATGAATACTTCGGTCTTTTGGCTCGCAGGTGATCCCTCTACCGGGCGCTGTTGCCAGAATTGATTGATATTGGTGGTTTTCCAAGCTGGGTCATTCAGCACATCGCCGTCNAGGGCCGGGCGGGCTTCGAGTGCCACTGCCTCAGCAGTTGGTGCTGAATTCGAAGGGAGGCTGATCAGGCCGGCAANGAGTGCGCAGAGGCAGGCAAGTGCCTTTGAGTAGGTCTTAGCCGTGAGTAAACGCGATTCCAGACTGTAATTGTTCAACCTACGNTCCCCCAATACCCAAACAAACCGGCGGCAAGGATATCAAAGGTGAGCTCGCCTGAATAGCAAACGGAATATCTATATAACCATTAGTGTAGCGGCAGCTAGAGCTGGAGCTGGAGTAGCTTGGCTATCGCGATACCGCAGCTAGTCGCCCAGATAGGCCCAGCACTCAAGCTCAACAGCCGCACCTAAGGCTAAACCGTCAGCACCGAAGGCAGATCGAGCGGGTTTGGGGCCAGGGAAGTAAGTCACATAGATCTCGTTGAATTTACCCCACTCGCTGATTTCATTGACCATGACGGTACATTTCACAACGTCTTCGAGGCCGGCTCCTTGGCCAGCCAGTATATTTTCGATATTGCGCATGATCTGATGGGTTTCAGGGACGATGCCACCCTCGACCAGCCCGTTTTCTCCGATCCCGAGTTGGCCGGAGAGAATTAGCATGTCATTGACTTTGACTGCTTGAGAATAGGGAGCTTGTCTGGCCGCTTCGGTGTCGGAATTAATAAAATCAGGGTTGGCGACACTGGCTTCTATCCATAGCGCACAGAAGATAAGTCCAATACCGAACGATCGAAGCAAACTGTTCATAGCAATTCCTCGGTTAATGACTGGTACCTGTATCGTCTCATTCCGCTACCGGATAAGGAAGAGCCGCCACGGACCGGGGAAGGCGAGCAGCAAGGGCCAGCCGGGGTAGCGGTTTGATCTCGGGCACGTGCTCCTATGAATAAGGCAGCCCGTTTTTGAAAACTATGCGGTTGTCTATCAATCATGATTGAGGGAAAAGACTGTTTCGTGGCGTTGAATAAATCGTNTACTCAAGCTGAACTAAGATGAGGGTTAAGATGAAGTCTTGTCAGAGTNCTGCGTGAGCGCCTTTCAAGAAGTCGTGGGGAGAAGATGNTTNGAAAGATTTGGGNAAAGCTGCCCGGAGAGACGCGGTAAGAAGATTAAGGCGGCGCGTCTANGGCGGTCCTCTAAAGGTTTTGGGTTGGAGTGTTGGTATGAAAGCGGTATTGGTTNTCGTGNTCNTTGGGTGTGTANCCCTTCATGNCCTTGGNGATGAATTAGTGCCTGACGCTTTTATCGACGTACAAACGATTGCGCCNNATATTCAGTTAGAAATGCGTTACTTGACGGATGACAATTTCGTCGGAGCCCCCGTGGATGGGTATCTGGATCCCATCTGTTATCTAGTGCGTCCAGCGGCCGCGGCCTTGGCGAAAGTGCAGAAAGCCGTCAAGAGTGACGGTTACGGGTTGGTGATGTTCGACTGTTATCGGCCGCAGCGGGCGGTTAATCACTTTGTCAGATGGTCTGAGGGTAAGGATGCCGCGACCAAGCAGCAGTACTTCCCCGATCTTGATCAATCTCAGTTGTTCGAATTGGGGTACATCGCTAAACGTTCTGGACACAGTCGGGGCGCGACGGTGGATGTCGGGCTTCTAAAGCTGAGCAGCAACCATTCGAGTGATGACCTTGGTCGAGAAAGGCCTACAAAATGTCAGCATCGATTTGAACGCTCGAAAGCCGAGGGGCATGTGGACTTTGGGTCTGATTACGACTGTTTCGATGCGATGAGCCATACGGCCAGCCGGGAGGTTAGCCAGCACGCGATGGCGAATCGCCGATATCTAGTCGAAGTGATGGCTCGGTTTGGATTCGAAAACTACGATAAAGAGTGGTGGCACTTCACTTATCGGCCTGAGCCATTTCCTGAGACCTACTTCGATTTTCCTATTGTCGATGAGTAGTGTGTGATGCTCAGTCATCTGAGTACCGCAGGGAGAACTCCCCTTACGGAAAGACATCGGGACAGGTAGTAGAGGTGGCGGTGCGAAACCCGCCAGATGCGCCAGTGGCGCGGTATGATAGGAGAAGGTAGCCGAGCACTCGCTTTATGAACGATTACGATGAAATTCTTGTATCCCTGAGGAAAATTACTCGGGCCATCGATTTGCATTCGCGCCGAGTGCTGAAGACAAGTGGGCTTACAACGAGCCAACTCTTGGTGCTGCAAAGCATTGATCGGTTGGGAAACCCCTCTCCCTCGGCGATTGCCCGCGAGGTCGTGCTCTCTCAGGCGACCGTGTCCTCTCTCCTGGATCGACTGTCCAACCATGGGTTGATATTACGCGTGCGTGCGGAGGGCGATCGAAGACAGATGCTGGTTCAGTTGACTGATCTTGGTCGGGAACGCCTCGCGACATCACCGTCTCCATTGCAAGAGGAGTTTCTGGGTAAATTTCGAAACCTGCCAACCTGGGAACAGCATATGTTGATCGCGTCCATGCAAAAGATTGCGGAGATGATGAATGCGGAAAACCTCGATGCGTCTCCAATTTTGGCTGTGGGCGAAATCAGTCAAGGCACAGTCGACACGGCGAATACAACGCCCAGCTCAGGTTAGGTATCGTTTCTCAAAATAGTGAACGGGATCACGGCGTAGGCAAGCGCCCCGTCGAATGAGCCTAAAAGATACTCGTTGGCATCCAGAAACATCCAAGGCGGTTGCAGCCGGTAACCCGCTCGCGGGTTGCGGAGTTGCTCGTTGGTCACCGCAGCCACTTTGAGTTTGACCCTGCGAAGCGTGTGTAGAGTAAACCCGCCCCAGTAAAAATACTCGATGTCACCGCTCCGCATAATGATGCCGACGCTACCCCGCTGGTCGTGCTCTAGTGTGAGCAGACGGTGATTGACTCGAACCTGAATACTGTACATATATACAGTATAAATGAATTCCAAGGCGCTGGTAGGAGTAACCGAGATTTTCTATACTTCGCTCCCTTAACCAACCGCTCGTAGCTCAGCTGGATAGAGCACCAGGCTTCGAACCTGGGTGTCGGGAGTTCGAATCTCTCCGGGCGGGCCATCATTCAGAAGAAGCCGACTGATTGTCGGCTTTTTTGTGTCTCTAGTGTTAGTTTGTCTTCAGCTTGAGCCAAAGCCCCAGCGCAAATGCTTTGTTCTAGTAGGGCGCTTTGATCAAAGTGTAGGGCAGCGTTTTACGGCGTTGGTTTGGCCGGCAGCGTGGCTAGAGCGCAATAAACTGGTATGTCTATGAGCGCTGGGTCACTGCAATGACACATCCGAAGCGAGATCTGCTCGCGGTTGTTCGGAGCCGATCAGGCCCAGTTGAATTTCTCCGGATTGCCCCAATCAGATATCTCAGGCGATATCTGCTCAGTGTTACTCAGCCGCAGTGTCGAAGATGACCGGCGGTTCTTTTTCGCTGGCGTTCCAGACCACTTCGTCAGGAGTTCCTATTACCAGGTGATAGACCCCGTCTGGATAGGTCATGTGCGGTCCCTGAGCATCGGCACTGGGTTGAGCTACAGCCCCTCCTTGATCTTTGTAGTCGGCGGGGTGGGTGTACCTTGCTAGTTCGTCTTCTGAAATGCCCGCTAGTTCGACTACTTCAGGGTCAATCCAAGCGCGGTTATCAATGGGCTCATGAGAGTAGGACAGTTCCAGTGAAAGATTTTCTGGACCGGCAAAATACATAGACACACACATTCCGTGATCTGTGGGGCCTAATACAGGCACCCCTTTGGAGCGAAGGCGGTCGCGCATGGCGAGCAATTCATCGTGATTCCTCACCTTTAAGGCCAGGTGTTGCATCGTTCCTCTAGCCGAATTGGCGCCTGGATTACCCGCGTGCGTTTCTCCCAAGCGCACCTCGATATTGCCAATCTCTGGATTGCAGACAAAAGCGATGCTGCTTTCATCGTTGAGGCGTAAAAAGCCGTGCCAAGTATCTTTGACGCCATGCATCCAATAGAGTGCGACGAGTTCCATGCCGAGCTTGTCGGTAAAGAATTCAATTTGCTCCTTCATATTCGCGGTTGAAATAGCGAGATGATGTAACCCTTC
>PBWF01000057.1 GCA_002728935.1 Gammaproteobacteria bacterium
CTTTGAAGCGTCAAGGGATTAAAACGGTTCATTACGTATCACCCAGCGTCTGGGCGTGGAGACAGGGTCGAATTCGTCGGATTAAGCGTAATGTCGATTTGATGCTCTGTTTATATCCCTTTGAGATTGATATTTACCGAGATCACGGCATCCCGTGCGAGTTTGTTGGGCACCCTCAAGCGAGGCGGCTGAGGGCGCCAGTAAAGCAAGCGGAATGGCTTCCCTCCATGCCAACGTTGACCCTTGCTTGTTTGCCCGGCAGCCGGCGCTCGGAAATTGCGTCGATGATGCCGCTTTTTGCAGGAACGGTATCCGCCCTTGAGCATAAAGGATACGACGTTCGTGTTCTCATCCCTGCTCCTCGTGAATCTCTCCGGGCGGATATTGAGCGTCGGCTCCCCTCAACATTTGGTACTCGCCGGGTAACGCTGACCTTAGGTGATGCTGAGGATGTAATGCGCGATGCAGATTGTGTGCTCGTGAACGCGGGGACCGCTGCGCTAGAGTCAATGTTGCTCGGTAAGCCGATGGTCGTTGTCTATCAACTAGGCGCATTGACCTACCGACTTGTGAAAACCATGGTTCGACTCGAGCGTTTTTCTTTGCCTAATATATTGAGCGGAGAGGAACTTATCGAAGAGTTTATTCAGGATGAAGCGCGGCCCCAAGCTATATCGGAGGGCATTCTTCGAGCGCTTGATCAAGAGGCGCATCAGAGACGGCTTAAGGTTTTTGATGCGATTCGCGCCGACCTCTCAAAGCCGCTTGAAGAGGGGGCTGTCCCTGCGATATGCGCATTAATTGAATGATTGGTCGACAGATGCTGTGGGCTGGTGTGGATGAGGTGGGACGTGGCCCACTGGTTGGCGCTGTAGTCGCAGCTTCGGTGATCCTGCCGGTTAATCACGATATCCGGGGTCTAAAGGACTCTAAACGTTTGACAGAGAAGCGCCGCGAGGAACTGGCGTCAGAAATTGAGCGGTCTGCTCTCTCTTTTGCAGTAGCCGAGGCCTCTGCAGAGGAGATTGATGCGCTCAATATTCACCAAGCGACATTGCTTGCGATGTCGCGCGCTGTAAGCGCGCTGTCGATGATCCCATGGAGAGTGCTGATCGATGGTCGCCATGTTCCCGCATTATTAGCGCATCAGGGAATTGCGATCGTGAAAGGAGATACTCGAGTTGATGCGGTGAAGGCGGCATCGATTCTCGCTAAAGTTCATCGCGACCATCAGATGGCCCTTTTAGACCAAGTCCATCCAGAGTTTGGGTTTGCGCAACATAAGGGTTATCCGACGCCACAACACCTTGAAGCGCTATCGCGTTATGGACTCATTGATGAGCACCGTCGAACCTTTGGGCCCTGTAGAATATTGACGCAGTAGGGGTGTGCTAGCATCTGACGGCGAGAGCGCGTAATTCTTTGGTTGGAGATTGGACAAATGAACGATATTACAAGAATAGGTTCAGGGCCTCGTATGAGCCAGGCGGTGTGTTTTGCTGGCTTGGTGCATACGGCAGGACAGGTGGCTATTCACGCGGTAGATGAGGATGTTCAAGGTCAAACTCGAGCCGTCTTGGAGGCGATTGATGGATTGCTTGAGGCTGCAGGCACNGACAAAACAANACTNTTAACAGCNCAGATTTGGCTTACTTCAATGGAAGACTTCGCAGCCATGAATGAGGTCTGGGACGCATGGGTTGCCCCAGGTGCCGCACCCACTCGAGCGTGTGTCGAATCAAAGCTCGCGCTGCCATCGCTCAAAGTGGAGATTGCCGTAACAGCAGCACTTAATTCGTAAAGAGACTTATCCGAACCAGGAGAAAACCGTGGCTGATTTAGACCAATTGATTGTNGAGCAAATCCAAATTGGACCGATGCAAAATTTCGCCTATTTAATTGGCGATAAAGCAACGCGAGAGGTCGTTGTGGTAGATCCGGCTTGGGATATCGATGGNTTGTTCAATTTTATTGACGAGCGCGAGTATCAATTAACGGGTGCATTGGTGACGCATTACCACCCAGATCATTGTGGCGGAAGTTTTGGCCACAATGTTGTTGAAGGAGTCGCCGCGCTGCTCGAGCGTCAATCGGTACCCATCTATGCCAATGAGCATGAAGTAGCGGGGGTGCAGAAGGTGACTGGCGTGTCGGCGACAGACCTCAAGTCGGTCTCATCAGGTGACAAATTGGCGGTGGGTGACATCGAGATTGAGTTCTTGCACACGCCGGGTCACACCCCTGGGTCACAATGTTTTCGTGTCAAACACACGCTGATCTCAGGAGATACTCTTTTTATTGATGGTTGTGGGCGAGTCGATTTGCCGGGATCAAACTCTGAAGACATGTTCAGGAGTTTGCAAAAATTAGCCGAGCTTCCTGATGAAACGATCTTGCTGCCTGGACACAATTATAGCGCCCGGGGTCATGCGACAATGGCAGAAACCAAGAAGACCAACGCCTACATGCGCATCAACAATTTAGACAGTTGGAAGATGATGATGGGTGGCTAATTAGAAGTCAGCATGGCCTGGTGTTCGGGGAAATGGAATGACATCGCGAATGTTATCCATGCCAGTGACATAGGCGAGTAAGCGCTCGAAACCAAGACCAAAGCCTGCGTGCGGAACACTGCCGTAGCGTCTCAAATCTAGATACCACCACAGATGGTGTTGCATTGTNTCGTCCATCCTAGCCTCGAGTCGGTCAAGGCGCTCCTCACGTTGGCTTCCGCCAATGATTTCTCCTACCCCTGGCGCGAGAACATCCATCGCAGCAACGGTTTTCTCATCGTCATTCATGCGCATGTAAAAGGCTTTGATGTCTTTAGGATAGTTCATCAGAATTACGGGGCGGCCGACGTGCTGCTCAGCCAGATACCGTTCATGTTCACTCTGAAGGTCGCGACCCCAACTCACCGGGAAATCAAAGGTTTGGCCTGACTGTTCAAGTATGTTGATTGCTTCACTATATTCCATNCGCTCGAAAGGGCTGTTTGCTACCTGTTCAAGGCGACTGATCACCTCGGAGTCGATCCGATCGTTGAAAAAAGCGAGATCCTGCTCACAGTGATCGAGTACGTGTTGCGTCACGTGCCTAAGTAGGTCTTCGGCAAGATCAGCATTGTCGTCCAGGTTGGCAAATGCGATTTCGGGTTCCACCATCCAAAATTCAGCGAGGTGTCTCGAGGTGTTGGAGTTCTCGGCTCTAAAGGTGGGACCAAAGGTGTAAACCTTCGTCATTGCCAAACAATAGGCCTCGACGTTCAGCTGACCAGAGACCGTTAAGAACGTTTCCTGGCCAAAAAAGTCATCATCGTAGCTTTGCACAGCATCCTGATTAATGAGGTCAAGGGTACTGACTCTGAACAGCTCTCCAGCTCCCTCACAATCGCTTCCGGTGATGAGTGGTGTGTTAATCCACTGGAAATCATGGGAGAAGAAATAGTTGTGAATGGTTTGCGCGAGCGTGGTTCTCATTCGGGTGACGGCGCCGAAGGTGTTGGTTCGCGGACGCAAGTGGGCTACGGTGCGTAAGTATTCGAAGGAGTGTCGTTTCTTCGCAATCGGGTAAGTTTCAGGATCCTCGATGGTTCCCAGAACCTCGATTTCGCTCGCTTGGATTTCCACGGATTGCCCCTTGCCCTGAGAAGCGACGAGACGACCATTGACCGTGACCGCGCAACCCGTCGATAGGTCGAGGACCTCGGATTGATAGTTTGGTAAGGATTGGTCAGCGATCACTTGGATGGAATCAAAGGACGAGCCGTCGTTAATGGCCAGAAATGAGAATCCCGCTTTTGAATCTCGTTTGGTTCTTACCCAGCCTGAAACGACGCAGTCGGTATTAATTTCATCAGGGGTAGCCTTAAGTAGTGCCGCGATAGCAGTCATGGTTCGATCCTTAATGAAGGCGAAGCGATCTAAGAAATGGTTCGATGTCGATCCTTATATTGAGGATTGAGCATCTTCCGTCGCGCTGGCTCTGATTAAGCGCTTGTCAATTTTACCCGAAGCGATTCGAGGAAGGGGAGCATCAGAGATCGTGAGATATCGCGGAATTTTGAATCGCGCTAATTGCGAGGCGAGATGCGAACGGAGGTCCGGTTCATCAAGGGGCTCCGGTGCGTACAGGGTTGCACCGACCTCCTCGCCGAGCCGTTCGTCGGGGATCGCATAGACGGACGCTTCGATCACGCTCGGGTGACTAAGGAGCGCGGCCTCCACTTCAGCGCAGCCAATATTCTCCCCGCCGCGAATAACAAGATCCTTTAGTCGATCTACAATGAATAAGTATCCCTCTTCATCGAGATAAGCGATGTCTCCGGTTTTTAACCAACCGTCTGAAAACGTTTCCGCATTCGCGTCGTCGCGGTTCCAATAGCCTTTGATCACGCTCGCACCTCGCACCCACAGCTCCCCCGGTGAGAGAGGCGGTAGCGGTGAACCGTCTTCATCCACGACAATCAGATCGAGCACCGCGGAGGCTCTGCCCGAGCTTGCGGGACGCGCCAAATAGTCATCGCCGCCAATGCCCGTGCCGATAGCATTGGTCTCCGTCATTCCCCATCCGGTACTCGGCTGCGCTGATGGAAAGGTGTCATTGATTGACCGCACTTGAGCCGGCGCTCTGGGAGCGCCACCACCACCCACTGACAGCAAAGCGCCGAGGTCCACGGAGGCGGCTTGCGCGTGTTGAACAAGGTCGCCTGTCATCGCAGCTGGCGCGATAAATGAAGTGATGTGCTCTTGTTCGATCAGTGTTGCGGCGATGGCGGGATCCCATCGATACATGGACACCATTTTTCTCTGTGCTCGGAATGATTGGAGCATGACGGCATTGGCGCCCGTCGTATGAAACAGCGGCACTGCTAGCAACGTTGCGGGTTGATTAGCACTCGCTTGAGGTGTGATGCCGGTTTCCATCTGCCGTGCTGCGAGGTCAAGTTCCCAGGAAAAAAGAGCACTTACAATATTTCTATGGCTCGACACCGCTCCTTTGGGGAAACCCGTTGATCCGGAGGTAAAGAAGATGGTGGCAGCATCATCTGGATCGATATCAGCTTCGGGCATCGGCTGCCCAAGATTTGACTCGATCAATGATTCGATTTGGAAAGCTACGTCGGGTAGAGGGCCTGAGCGAACGCTAATTAATTGGCAACCCTGTGATTCTGTCTCGCTGATCCGTGATATGCGCTCATCGTCGGCAATTAACCATCGGGCGTCGACATGCGAAATCCCGTAGGCCAACTCGTCAGTCTGCCATAGGGCGTTCAACGCAACTACGACGGCACCCAGTGAGGTGATCGCCATATAGGAAACAACCCAGTCAGGATAATTGCGCATAGCAATCGCAACGCGATCTCCTTTGGCAACCTTGCATTCGTGCTTGAGTGCTTGAGCAAGCGCCGCACTCTTTGCATAGATTGAGGCGAAGGTTTCTCGCTCCTCTTGGTAAACGGTAAACGGTAAATCGCTGGCAGTCTCCTTGAATAAGTCTCCTAAGGTCAAAGGCGCTTTCTTGAAATATCGTGATGGCCGCTCGTTCACAAGGCCGCTTGTGATCTCGTAAGCGGCTCCTTCCGCGGTCAATTGCGCCAGAGCCTCATTTCTTGTCATGACTGGCATCGAATTCTCCTTTGACAGTTCGGTGCAAACGGCAAGTGGTAGTGTCTCTTCAATTAGGCCGCAAGCGGCGCTGTCATTGAGGTTAGCCAGGCGCGATCAGAATCATCCAAGTGCTCGCTGAGTGATTGAAAGACGAGCGCATGATAGTCATCGAGCCATTCGAGTTCAGAGTCGGTAAGCAGCGATCGTTCGATCAATCGTCGGTCGAAAGGCGCGAGCGTCAATGACTCAAATGAAAGCATGCCATGGTCGTTCTCGACGACAACTACGAGATTTTCGCAGCGTATGCCGTAGGCGTTCGGCTCGTAATAGCCCGGCTCGTTAGACACAACCATCCCTGGTCGGAGAGCAGGTGTTGGACCCGGCGTTTTGCCAATCCTCTGAGGGCCCTCGTGGACGGAGAGATAGCAGCCTACTCCATGCCCGGTGCCATGATCATAGTCTTTGCCGATTTCCCATAGGAATTGCCGAGCGAGAATATCCAATTGGTTGCCGCCTACCCCATGGGGAAATTGCGCGCGAGCGAGAGCGATATGTCCCTTCAAGACCCGGGTGAACATCTCTTTATGCTCGGCGGATGGATTTCCGATAGCGATGGTGCGAGTCACATCGGTCGTGCCATCCAGGTACTGGCCTCCGCTGTCCACCAAGTACACGGAATCCATCGTCAATGATGCCGGGGTTCCGTTGGTATGCGAGTAATGGGCCATCGCAGCATTGGGGCCCGCTGCTGAGATCGTTCCGAAGGACAAGTCTTTCAACTCAGGCAAGTCTCGGCGGAAGGCTTCCAATCGATCTGAGACAGACCCCTCATCGTGAGGGCGGCCAGCGCTCACCTCTTCATCGAGCCACGCCAGAAAACGGCACAGGGCGATACCGTCACGATGGTGCGCTTTTCGAATGCCTGCAATCTCAGTCGCATTCTTGCAAGCCTTGGGCATCTCGGCCGGGTCGGATTGCCGAACGAGCTCGATACCATTCTTCATGCAGATGAGTGGAGAATGCGCGTGACAGGATAGGGGATCAACCAGTAAGCGGCTCACCTCTTTTGATAGCTCGCCTAAGTAGTCGTCGAACTCTCCAATGGGCGCAACGCTGACATGGTCGCCAACGTGGTCAGAGAAGCCATCCACTATTTTTGCAATGTCAGTAAAAAGCGTGAAATGACCCTCTTTTGTGATCAAACCATGTGCTAACAGCACGGGAAGATGAGGAACGTCATCACCACGAATATTGAGCAGCCAAGCAATCGAATCCAGTTGCGTGATCAATGCAGCGTCCGCATCTTGCTGGATGAGCACGTCAGCGACAGCTGATCGCTTGTCCATAGACGACATTCCGGTGATCGCCTGATCGAGTAGCAAGATAGGGGCAACCGGTGCCTTAGGTCGGTCCAGCCAGATCTCATCGACGAGGTTCTGGCCGGTGGCCTGAAACCCTATACCCTTGCCCGCCAGGCAATCCTGTATGGTTTCGAAGCTTTGCAAGGATAGGCATCTGGCATCGACCCCGACAACGTCACCCTCTGCGAGCTGCTCACTCAAAAAGCGTTGTGGTGGCTTTTCAATCAGGTGCTCATGCTCAAAAAGAGGAGAGGGACATTGAGTCTTGACCTGCAGCGTGTAACGACCATCGACAAACATGATGGCTTGATCGGCCGTGACCACACAGACGCCGGCAGAACCGGTAAATCCTGTTAGAAAGGCTAACCGCTCGTTATGTACTGGCACGTACTCACCCAAAAATTCATCGGCTCGAGGAATCCAAAGCGCGTCAATCTGAGCGTCTTTCATTTTGGCTCTGACGGCTTCGAGTCTTCCCGCTATGTCTGCAGTTTCGGTCATGGACTGTCCTTTCTATCTTTTCACACTGTTTTCGACACGGTGGCGTGCTAACAAAGGCTGCCAGTGGCGTATAGAAAAATTGCTCTGAAACCCTAGATGATCGCAGATCTGCCCTACCTGAAAAAGAGGATATCGCAGCGTGGTAGCGGTAAGGGGCCGGCGTCTTTCTCGTGGTATTCTGGCTACGTTCGAGAGGGGAAAACAACGAATGAATGAGTACACCGTGATTGAAAAGCACGACGGCTGGGCGGAAGTCGTGCTAGCTAGACCT
>PBWF01000058.1 GCA_002728935.1 Gammaproteobacteria bacterium
AAGACGACTCCAACACCAGTACCAGCAGATGTTAATGGACCCCCAACAGGGGTACGCGATTTTTGATGGTGACATCCAGCCTTGATAAGGACGCGGCCTCACTCTAGCTCTATACTCAACTACGAATCACCAACTGCTGGCCCGCGGAGAAGCAACGATCATGAGGATTCCTTGAAGAAAGACTTATCAACTTTGACGGCCACCCTTACGCCGCGCCTGGCCTAAGGATAGTAGTCCCAGACTGCCATGTGTTGGGTGCGACGATTGTCCCAGATTGCGAGCGCGTTGGGCCGCTAAGAAAAACAGTAGTGAAAATTAGGGTTCTTCACGTGCTCGAACTTTTCTTCACCAGATCCAGCGGTTATCTCGGCATATCAATTTCTGATGCTTCATAAAACGATGCGGTAACTGACTTCGGCGGGTAAGCAGCCATCGCCGACTGAAAATCAGCCATATGCCGTTCACCAAAGTGTGCTTGAAGGGCTGCTTGGTCGACCCACTTCTCTGTAATTCGCAAGACCGATGGACGATTCAATTCCACGGCAAAGGTGTAGTCGATGCAGCCCGATTCGGCTCTGCTCTTTTCTTCCATGACAGCGATCGCTGTTTTCATTCCAGCGATGTTCTCTTCGGTACTTTCAATTACTGCGTTGACGACAATCAATTTCTTCTCCTTCAATCATCCAACCAAGATGTGAGCATTGATCCACACCCTTGTCCAGCGGGCGTGCGTTCTAAGCTCAGCAAAAATGATCAAAAAACGGGATGTCGCCGGCAGGCACGTCGTCTGCAACCATGGCCCAAACAGCGATCGGCGCCTCGAAAATCAGCGTCAACACGGCTAAACATTGCGCGAGCAAAAGCGCAACAGCTTGGACGTTGGAAGGTGGAAGCGACAGAAAAAAAATTAGGTATAACAAGGTCGCAAAAAAACCAGCGAAAGAGATCTCGAAGAACGCCCTCTTCGAGATCCCCCCTATTCTCATGTTGAACAGAAAAATAGCGTACCACCGAGTCGCGAATTCAACCGAGACCTTCCGCCTCATCGCTGCCAAGAGGTGTGCCCACTCGTGGAACAGATAGGCTGACATGCCAAGTCCGATGCCAGCAATAATGCCGAGCGCGCCGATCGATTGAGCACCCCACCAGCAGAGTAGGGTCACAGCTACAATTCCAGAATCTCGCAGCGCATAAAATTGCCAGCGCCTTTCAGCAAATTCAGACTTACTTTCTTGCATGTGCCTACCTTCAGGACCTCATTTACACGGGTCCTGGAGCCAACCGTCCCTCATGGTTTGCTATGTTCCAAGTTCCACCCCCTACCGGGGGTTCTGGACGAGCGACTCTTTGAACTGATGCCTTTAAGATAACTCGCCTCTCAATCGAATCATTCTCAAGTAATATTGAAGCGAGTGCTAGTGAAGTGACCATGACTTCCTGAACGGTAACGCTCAACCGAGCCCGCATTGGCGCCTCACCGAGCTTGGTCGATTTCCCTCATCGAACGAAACTTATAGAACAATTACTATTGAAATAGCCTTCATAAAGTCACTCTCTACGCTCGATTGAGCCAGAGTCTCGCCTGTTGAAATATGTCAATCAGTGGCAAGATATTGGCATTTCAGGTTGTCTCAGAATTATTGGGTTTTCGGATAACAATTGACCAAATTAAAGCTGAGCACCAGTTGGCCAACTATATTGGTCGTTCAAAGCGAAAGCGTGGGCAGCTTGCGGAGGACTAAGTGCGCATACACTTAGCGCAATGCAATCAATGCTTGCCGATCGCCNGGGCTACTCGCCTTCTAGCCCGAAGATTGGCTCGATGCTCGCCCAGTTTCGGCAACTCGGACAATGCCATCTCATTCTCTTACCTTCAAACCCACATTCTCGGCATCGGTGACTGGGTTTATCTTGAACAAGGGCCTCAGCAAAATCTTTGAGCAGTTGCAAATACTCACTCACCTCTCCCTCTGCAGCAGAGAGATGAAGATCAATTAAATGGATCAGCCCTCTAACGGTCGGATTGATGCGAAGGTGATCCGCCATAAACCGCGACACGGCTAGCGCTCCTTCATTCGTCTTGATTAAGCCTACAAGTTCGAGCACAACAGATACGGAAGGCCCCCTTTCGATGCAAGATTTCAGATANGCCTCATAATGGCCCAGAGACTCACCAGCCTCATCGTAGGCGCGCCGCAGCAAGGGCAAAGACTCACCAACGTACATGGGATCCTGGTCGAGGATTCGCTCAAGCGTGAGGATAGCTTCCTTTGTCTTCCCTAATTCCAGATTGAGCCGCCCGAGAATCAAGCTCGTTCGAGGATTATTCGACGCGTGCCCAATCGCCTCGACTACTGATGCCCTCGCTGCATCAAACGCCTTCCTTGCTATCTGTTCTTCCGCAAGTTCGCAATAATAGTGTGAAATCGCCGATTCTAGCCGAGCCTCATGGAGACCACCCGTCATGTCCTTTACCGTCTCGATACAGCGCAGCCAATCGCGCTCTTGTTCGTAGACTTGAAGCGTGACCTGTAGCGAATCCTTTCTATATTGAGGATTTTCCAGCGCGAGCTTGACCGACATATCCTCGGCCCGATCGAGCAGACCTGCCTGAAGATAATTCCTNGCGAGCTCGATCTCCACNTCGTGACGAGTTCTCTGATCGAGCCTCGCATGCCTCAGAACGTTCTCATGCACAAATACTGCCTTCTCGAGCTCACCTCGACGACGCAGCAACCCNCCCAGCGCCAAATGAGTGTCAATGTTGTCTTGATCAACCCTGAGCGCTTCGACTAGNGTCTCTACCGCCTCGTCTTGCTGCTCGTTGAGAAGATGTCTTAAGCCTAATTCATAAGACTTCGACTGCTTTCGCTCGCGGCGCCCTAGNGTCCAACCAATCGCAAGGGCCAATACCAACAGTAAAAGCAGCGCAAGCTCCTTCAAGACCACTTCTCCTTCGTGACCCTAACCATCTCGCTAACTAAGCGCTTTGGTATCGCCTGATTTGCGTGTCAATGAGCGATTAAGGTTTGAAATGAGTTGCCCGACTAGGACTCCTAAGAAGAAACTAAGAGCTATCCACCAAGACACNGGCCAAGCCTCAGTCTCCAAATGAAGCAGCTTGAGCGACACAGAATCACTGTTCTCGGTGGCAAGAATGAACGCGGCGATAAATAACAACGCCAGAACGAAACGGGTAATGAAACGCTTTAACCCGCCCATCTCGGCGCTCCACTTAATTCAGTTCGTTTGAACTTTAACGTCCAATTTGGGAAGAGAAAGCCCGCACCTTTCTGTTCGTTTTTATTCAATAGAAGGATGAGGGCACTGATCAAGCTTGGCACAGCAAATGGGTCCACAGATTACTCCGGACTTATGAGGCGCTACACGGCTCCCAAATCATCATCGGCTGATTCCGGCGACAGGACCTCGCTTTGGAGCCCTTCGTTAACGCGCTCTCGCAACTCCTTGCCAGGTTTGAAGTGAGGCACGTATTTACCGGATAGCGCCACCTGCTCTCCAGTCTTGGGGTTACGCCCTATTCTGGGAGCTCGATAATGGAGTGAGAAACTGCCAAAACCACGGATCTCTATCCTCTCACCTCGAGCAAGCGACCCAACCATTTGGTCCAAAATCAATTTGACCGCCAGTTCCATATCTTTGGCGGTCAATTGACTTTGGCTTTCAGAGAGCCTTTCAATAAGCTCAGATTTTGTCATATTGATTACGCATCAGCATCTGTAGAGGCGCGATCCTGCTCTTGCTTGATCAAGTCACCCAATGTGGCCGGCGTCACCGCCGCAACCTCTCGTTCACGGTGCTCACGGACAGCTGTTTGCTCGTCAGCGATATCCTTGGCTTTAATCGACACCGATAGGGCACGGGTCTTTCTATCCACACCTACCACCTTCACTTCAATACTATCGCCAACACTCAACATAGTTCGAGCATCACTCACATGATCAATAGAGATGTCAGAGGCTTTGAGAATGCCATCCACTTCTTCAGCGAGCGTGATAACTGCTTGACGCGCGTCTACCTCTTTCACCGTTCCTNGGACGATGGAGCCTTTCTCGTTCTGAGCAACGTAGTCTGAGAAAGGATCTGACTCCAATTGCTTGAGGCCCAGGGATATCCTTTCTCGTTCAGGGTCTATAGCGAGAACAACAGTCTCAATCTCGTCACCCTTGGTAAAGTTTCTAACAGCTTGCTCCCCAGGCTCATTCCACGAAATGTCAGACAGGTGAACCAGGCCGTCAATGTCTCCGTCGAGCCCNATAAAGATGCCGAAATCAGTGATTGACTTGATATAACCCCTGATCTTGTCTCCCTTACCGTGAAGCGCGGCGAATTCTTCCCAAGGATTGCCCTTGCACTGCTTGATCCCCAGNGATATGCGGCGCCGGTCCTCATCAATATCGAGTACCATCACCTCAACTTCGTCGCCNACCTGAACAACCTTAGAAGGGTGAATATTGCGGTTAGTCCAGTCCATCTCGGATACGTGAACCAATCCCTCAACACCTTCCTCAAGCTCCGCAAAGCAACCGTAGTCAGTCAGATTAGTAACCTTCGCCATGGTACGAGTGCTCTCTGGGTATCGACGTGTAATCGCAAGCCACGGATCCTCTCCCAATTGCTTGAGACCAAGCGACACACGATTTCTTTCCCGGTCGAACTTGAGCACCTTCACGTCAATCTCATCGCCAACGGCCACGATTTCNCTTGGATGTTTGATACGCTTCCACGCCATATCCGTGATGTGTAAGAGACCGTCTATACCGCCTAAGTCCACAAAGGCACCGTAATCTGTCAAGTTCTTCACGATACCCTTCAGCTCGTGCCCCTCTTGAAGACTCTTCAGCAACTTTTCGCGCTCTTCGCTATTTTCTGACTCGAGCACACTGCGGCGCGACACCACCACGTTGTTTCGTTTCTGATCGAGCTTAATGACTTTAAAGTCGAGTACCTGACCTTCTAATTGTTCATTATCTTTGAGCGGCCTGACATCTACGAGCGAACCCGGTAGGAAGGCTCGGATGTCTCTTATCTCAACGGTAAACCCGCCTTTTACTCGGCCACTGATCAAACCTTTGATCGGTTCACCATCGTTGTACACCTTATCAAGAATTTCCCANGACTCGTTGCGCCGGGCTTTTTCCCGAGACAATCTTGTTTCACCGAATCCGTCATCAACAGTTTCCATTGCGACCTTGACGGTAGAACCCACTTCAATTTCCAACTCACCACTTTCGTTTAAGAACTGTGNTCGAGGAATGACCCCTTCTGACTTTAGCCCCGCGTGGACAGTTACCCATTCACTGTCAATATCGACCACAACGCCTGTGATAATCGATCCAGCCTTTAATTCGACTGTTTTTAAACTTTCTTCAAATAACTCTGCAAAACTTTCACTCATTCAAATCGTTCCTTGGGCTTATGCCCTTTCTGGCTACCAACCTGGCCAGGGTTCGTTTTCATTGAATCTCTCAAGAGAGAACGGTTGGCTCACTTAAGGGATCGGTCCACCATCAACGACTGTGCCTCTCTCACTACTTCATCAAGCGTCATCGAGGAGCTATCAATCACGACGGCATCATCTGCTGGAACAAGCGGCGCTACCGATCGCAATGAATCACGCTCATCACGGCNTCTAATGCTCNCCAGAAGGCCGGCAAAATTAACATCNATTCCTTTATTTTTCAACTGCTTATATCGCCTCGTCGCCCGCTCTTCTGCTGACGCAGTGAGAAATATTTTGAGGGCCGCATCAGGAAATACAACCGTCCCCATATCTCGCCCATCGGCCAGCAATCCAGGCAATTGNTGGAACGCTCGTTGTCGGCCAATCAATGCCGCCCGCACTTGGGGAAACTGCGAAACCATAGACGCATCGACGCCCGCCTTATCCGTCCTAATCCGTTCGCTCACTCGTTCGCCGGACAAATACACTTGCCAATCATCGTCCACGTCATCTGGCACAAAGGAAACATCAAGATTTTCAGCGATCGACCCGAGCGCTTGTTCATCATCGAGCCTTACTGATGCCTTNCGAGCCGCCAATCCCACCAGTCGATAAAGCGCACCACTATCCAGCACATGAAACCCAGTCCATTTCGCGAGCAAGGCCGTCAATGCGCCCTTACCTGANCCGCTCGGACCGTCAATGGTAACAACGGGGATATGTGAAGGTGTCATGTGACTATCGATTCCTTATCTTCGAGGTCATCTCGCACTATGCCGTCCACTGCAGTCTCATACCGTCCGGGTAAGTTCGTCCACTGACCAAAAAGCGGCTGTAGGGAACTACTGCTGCTTCGAGGTTGGCTGAATGCTGGCAAAGTAGTCTCGTGCAGATTTAGCGCGCGCTAGTTGGTCCATCAATTGCTCAGTCTGGTCATTTTCAATTAGCGCCGCAGTCTCGGCCAATGCCTCTTGAAACGTGTCGATCAGTCGGAGCAGCGCCGTCTTATTGGACAAAAATATGTCGCGCCACATTTCTGGGTCTGACGCCGCAATGCGAGAGAAATCCCTAAAACCACCCGCTGCATAATCAAACACCTCTCGACCATCGCCAAACCCAGCTAGCACATCAACGAGTGTGTAAGCGAGTAAATGAGGTAAGTGACTCGTTTGAGCGAGNACGGCGTCGTGATGATCAGCTGCCATTACAATGACATCGGCACCCATGACTGCCCACATTTTTTGAATCCGCCGGACCGCTTCCGGATTGCTCAGGTCAGATGGAGTCAGTATCACCTTATGATTCAAAAAAAGTTCTGGACTGGCTGCCGTCACACCGTGACGTTCGGAACCGGCAATAGGATGACCCGGCACTAACTGCGGCATCATGTGCGGGCAATACTCACTCACTGCTTCGATGAGAGGGCGCTTGACACTGCCAACGTCAGTCAGCACGCCTTCAAATCCCCCTAACTCTTGAAGCAGGGGAGTCATGCTCCGCACTGGTGTGCAAAGACACACCACATCGACACCGTTCGCCAAGTCTGCAACGGTTAGGTGGGCAACATCAACGATCCCCATCGACAATCCGGCTTTTGTCGCATCAGGATCAGCATCAAAAGCGTGTGTCTCGTAACCGCCAACTCGCTTAAGCCCGGCCGCGATTGAACCTCCAATCA
Organism: Gammaproteobacteria bacterium; assembly: GCA_002728935.1. The sequence continues at coordinate 7,143 of PBWF01000058.1, forward strand.
AGCCAAGGCCTATGATTCCGATTCGCTCCNGCTCGGCCATGCTAGCGATCGACTACCCGGTGCAGTGCCTCAAGACAGCGATCATTTTCAGACTCGGTGCCAATAGAAATACGCAAATAATCTACCAGGCCATAAACGCCTACCGGCCTCAGAATCACACCCTCGCGCAGCATCGCCTCGTAGGTCGGTTGCGCGCCGCGAGAAAATTCNACCGTCAAAAAATTACCTGCTGAGGGAATGAAGGGTAGATCGAGGGATGCGAGGCCCGATCTCATTTGCTCGAGTCCGAGATTATTCACGGCGACACCGGCTTCGACGTGATCGTCATCGGTCAGAGCAATCAGTCCACCGGCCATCGCCAGGGAATTCACGTTAAATGGTTGCCGGATTCGATTCATCANATCNGCCACCNCTGGAGGGGATACCGACCANCCTAANCGCAAGCCAGCTAACCCATNGGCTTTTGAAAACGTTCTNGTGACGATGAGATTCGAGTATCGCTCCATGAGCNCCANCCCGTTCGGGTANTCAGNGTCGGANACNTACTCGAAGTAAGCTTCATCCAACACCACNAGCACATCACTGGGAACGGCATCTAGAAAGCGCTCTAATTCCTCGCTTTTGACCCAGGTACCGGTTGGGTTGTTTGGATTGGCGATGAACACCATTTGGGTGTTGTCATCGATCACCGAAAGCGTAGCGTTTAAGTCCTGACCGAAGTCACGGGCGGGCACTTCCCTTACCTCCGCACCCTGGGCCAAAGTCACTAGCCCATAAACCACAAACGAATGTTCTGAAACTACCGCGTTTGTCCCAGGCCGCAAAAACAGCCGGCCAAGGATTTCAAGCACATCGTTAGAGCCGTTACCGATGGTGATCATCGAAGGATCTACTTCAAACCGTTTCCCCAGCGCCTCTTTGAGAAGGAAGCAGCCTCCGTCAGGGTATCTCGCAAGCTGCGCAAGTTGGCTGGACAGGTCACGCATGACTCTGGGGGATGGTCCGAGCGGATTTTCGTTACTGGCTAACTTGACGCTGTCTGTGATGCCGAGNTCGCGCTCCAATGTTTCAACCGGCTTCCCTGGTTGATAAGGCGCGATCTGATCGATCCCCGGATTCACGTTCGATAAATACTTCATGANGCGACACTCACNGCTTTCGGGTAGCTTCCAAGCAGCTTGACGGCTTGCGACCCATTTTGCACCTCCGTCAGTAGCTGAGTGACGCCTGGATCCGAAGCGTGCCCTTCAAAATCGATAAAAAAGACGTACGACCACTTACCTGCTTTGGAGGGCCTGCTCTCGAGTGAAGTGAGCGAAATGCCATGACGATGAAATGGCTCCAAAATATCGTACAACGCGCCAGGGCGATTGGCGGTTGAAACCATAATCGATGTTTTATCGTCCCCACTTGGCCCTACTGATTCTCGGCCAATCACTAAAAACCGTGTCGTATTGTCTGGAGCGTCTTCGATTTTTTCGGCGAGGACATTAAGGCCGTACAACTCTGCTGCCACCTCTGCTGCAATCGCCGCAGAACGAGACTCCTCAACGGCCAACTTTGCTGCTTGAGCGTTAGAGGACGTTACTACGCGCTCGACATTAGGATAATGCGCATCGAGCCATTTTCTGCATTGGCCAAACGTCTGCTCATGCGCATAGACGCGATGAATTTCATGGTCACCCGAAACCAAAAAGTTATGGTGGATCGGTAGCTCACACTCACCGCACACCTTGAGCGAGGTATTCACAAAGGTGTCGAGCGTGTGGTTCACCACGCCCTCGGTTGAATTTTCAACCGGGACAACCCCGTAATGACACCCTTTTGCCGCAACTTCGCGAAAGACTTCATCGACCGTAACCAGCGGTGTGCCAACCACAGCATGACCAAAATGCTTAAGCGCCGCCTGGTGAGTGAAGGTGCCCTCTGGGCCAAGGTAGCCGACATTCATCGGCTGCTCGAGCGCAAGGCACGCAGACATGATCTGCCTAAACAAGAGTCGGATTTGATCATCGGGGATAGGACCCTGATTTAAGTCTGCGATGCGGCGCAGCACTTGCGCTTCCCGTTCCGGCCGATAAAACAAAACGGGGGCCTCACCATCTTGGGCGACCCCTTGCTTCACCTCTGCGACTGCCTCGGCAAGCCGCGCCCGCTCGTTAATTTTGGCTAGCAGCTCAGCGTCTAATTGATCGATCGCATCGCGTAGCGCGGCCAGATCATCACTCATCTGCAGGAAGCTCACTGTCGGCACTGGAGGACGGATCATTCGCTAACGCCGCGGCGCTTGAGTTGGATTCCATACCCTCACCATCGTCACTCGATTCATCCGAGATCTGAGAATCTACCGGATCCTCAATGCGCGCCATTCCAACGAGGTGCTCATCCTCACCCACATTGATGAGCCTAACGCCCTGAGTATTGCGGCCCTGCATCGACACTTCTTGAACGCGCGTGCGAACCATCGTCCCCTGATCACTGATGAGGAGCACTTCATCAGCCGATTCCACTTGTGACGCGCCCACTAGTGCGCCGTTACGCTCGGAGATCTTGATCGCTATGACCCCTTGCCCACCGCGGCCAATGGTTGAGAACTGGCTGACCTCCGTTAGCTTGCCGTAACCGTTCTGACTAGCAAGCAAGATCATCCCATCTGGATTAGGAATAATCAGCGAAATCACCTCGGTATTCGCGGGCAGCTTAATGCCGCGCACGCCGCGGGCGGTTCGGCCCATGGCCCGAACATCCTGTTCCTTGAATCGGATGGCTCGCCCCCCTGATTGGAAGAGCATGACGTCGGACGCACCACTTGTAACCGCGGCACCCACCAACGTGTTGCCCTCTTCAAGCTCGATGGCGATTAACCCGCTCGTTCTTGGTCTAGAAAAGTCGACAAGCGGCGTTTTTTTCACTGTCCCGTTGGACGTTGCCATAANCACATATTCATCTTCAGAGTAAGCATGAACCGGCAACATCGCNGTTATTCGCTCGTCCTCAGACAATGGCAGTATATTAATGATCGGCCGACCCCGAGCCGCTCTGCTCGCAATGGGTATCTGAAAAGTCCGCAACCAGTACACTTTGCCGAAGTTCGAGAAACACAAAATTGTGTCGTGCGTATTCGCGACCATCAGTCGCTCGATGAAATCCTCGTCTTTAACGGCGCTAGCAGATCGGCCTCGCCCACCTCGACGCTGCGCTTGATAATCAGACAGTGGTTGCGTTTTGGCATACCCCCCTCTACTGAGGGTCACCACTAAATCCTGAGGGGTAATTAAGTCCTCCATCGTTAAGTCTTCCTGGGACTCGACGATTTCTGTACGACGCTCATCGCCGTAAAGCTCTCGAAGCTCAACCAACTCTTCCTTGATCATTGCCTTGAGACGCTCAGGATTCTGGAGAATTTCCATTAGCTCAGCGATGGTATCGATGATTTCGCGGTACTCTTCGAGCAGTTTTTCCTGCTCGAGCCCGGTCAGGCGGTTTAGCCGCATTTCCAGGATCGCCTGAGCTTGGGCCTCTGACAAAAAGTAGTCCCCGTTTTCCTTGAGACCAAACCGATCCTCCAAGTCATCCGGTTTTGCCGCGTCGGGCCCTGCGCGCTCGAGCATCTGACTCACCGTGGTTGATTGCCATGCGCGCTCAAGCATTTTTCCGCGAGCCTCTTGGGCATCTGCACTAGACTTAATCAGCTCAATCATCTCGTCGATATTAGATAGTGCGACCGCGAGTCCCTCAAGCACATGCCCCCTCGCTCTGGCCCGCCTCAAGAGATATACAGTACGCCGAGTAACCACCTCCCGCCGGTGCTTCACGAAGTGCTCGAGCACTTCTTTGAGGTTTAACACTTTGGGCTGATTCTCAACCAGCGCCACGATGTTGATACCGAAGACGCTCTGAAGCTGGGTTTGCGCGTACAGGTTGTTTAAGACCACTTCGGCCAGCACATCTTTCTTCAATTCCACGACGATGCGTGTGTCCTTCGCCGACTCATCCCTTAAGTCCGTAATGCCCTCGACCTTCTTCTCTTTGTGTAACTCGGCGATTTTCTCAATCAGCCGAGCTCGGTTCACNTGGTAGGGGATTTCCTTGATGATAATCCGTGACTTACCGGACTTTTCATCCGATTCAATGTCACACCGCGCCCGCATTTGCACCCTGCCACTGCCAGTTCGATAAGCTTGGACGATACCTGCGCGCCCATTAATGATTGCAGCGGTCGGGAAATCAGGTCCTTTTATNAATTCCATTAACCCATCAATCGAGATCAGGGGATCGTCGATAAGCGCGATAATGGCACCGACCACCTCAGTTAAATTGTGCGGCGGGATATTCGTNGCGAAACCAACCGCAATCCCGCTCGAGCCGTTGACGAGCAGGTTCGGTAATTTCGACGGAAGCACTTCTGGCATCTGCAGTGTGCCATCGTAATTCTCTACAAAATCGACGGTTTCTTTATCCAGATCAGCAAGCAGCTCGTGCGCAATTTTTGCCATCCGCACTTCGGTGTATCGCATTGCTGCAGCACTGTCGCCGTCGAGCGAGCCAAAGTTACCTTGACCATCCACTAACGGGTANCGCATTTGCCAGTCCTGCGCCATTCGGACAATCGTGAAGTAAGAGGCGGCGTCGCCATGGGGGTGATACTTACCGATAACGTCCCCGACAATACGTGCGGATTTCATGTACGGGCGATTGAAGGCGTTGTTTTGCTCATTCATCGCGTAAAGCACACGCCGATGGACTGGCTTCAATCCGTCTCTCACATCCGGCAGCGCTCGACCAACAATGACGCTCATCGCGTAGTCCACATAGGACTGACGCATTTCATCTTCTATGTTGATACTTCTAATATCGTCTTGATCAAAATCGCTCATATCATCCATTCAGCTGGCGGTTGGTTAAGAAGATGTTGGTTGTCTGCTTTGTTATTGTTGCTTTGCTAATGGTGGCTAGCCGTTTTATCAAGTTTTTTGCTCGCCGTTTTTAACTCGCTGTTGCTGTTTTAGCTAGCTGTTTTTAGCTCGCTTTAGGCCAACGATCGCGCTAAAAAGGGCCTCGCGCCGGTCTCAAAAAGCGGTGGGTTTATACCAAGGATGATCACAATGATCGCTTTAACCCTCGCGATAACAATGCTCTCTGGCCGATCTTTTTTTTTCTCACTTGCGAAGGTGTANATACTATCACAGCGAGACCCACTTTCCCACCTACCAGCCCATCAAAAAAAATATATAAGNTACTGTTTTATATANATATTTTACCTTTTTNCTTTTTATTTAACGCCTTCTTAACTAGCGTCAGCAAGCGCGAAATTTAAGGNTGGAACTGGGTTCGTCTGTTTATCTTTATAATGCGCANCAACNCNCGAAAAGTGCGCAGTTTCTCATGACCTCAATGACTCGTTTACAGCCGTCCTGGATCGTCCCCATCAATCCAAGACCATGCGTGCATACCGACTATGATCTAGTCATCGGGCACGGACGCATCGAGGCACTGTTGCCTCGGGCCGACGCCGACAGTCAGTACCCCAGTGCACAGGTGCTCCCGTTGCCCGGTCAAGTGGTTCTTCCTGGGTTAGTGAACGGCCATGGACACGCCGCCATGACACTGCTTCGAGGATACGCGGACGATTACAGCCTGATGGAATGGTTGGAGAACCATATTTGGCCCGTTGAAGCTAAATGCGTCTCCGAAACCTTCGTTGCAACTGGGGCATGGCTCGCCGCTGCTGAATCGGTCAGTGCAGGCACCACCTGCTGCGCTGACAGTTACTTCTTCCCCCAGTCCACGGCCGAAGCGATGGCGCGCGTTGGGATCCGCAGCCAAATCACAACACCAATCATCCAATTTCCCAATGCCTGGGCCGGCAGCGAGGACGATCATATTGAAAAAAGCCAGCAATTCTTCGAATGGGCTGCTGCTATGCCGCGTTTAACGTTCGGTTTTGCTCCACATTCTGCTTACTCGCTCAGTGACGAGGCCTTCACCAAAACAAGAACGCTTGCACTGTCTAGTGACCTGCCGGTTCATTTGCATCTCCATGAGTCGAGGGACGAACTGGATCGACATTTTACTCAACACGGCTGTCGTCCTATGGAGCGGATGAAGCAATTAGGCATGTATGACACGCAACTCCAAACCGTTCACATGACACAACTTATTGACCATGAGATCGAAGACTTAACAGCCACCAGAACGCCGGTTGTTCACTGCCCCGAATCCAATATGAAGCTAGCCAGCGGCGCGTGCCCAGTTAGCGAGCTTCTCACTCAGGATGTGGTGGTCGCGCTTGGCACGGATGGCGCCGCGAGCAATAACGACCTCGACATGTTTCAGGAAATGCGAACGGCAGCGCTGCTTGCTAAGGTCACGACCGGTAACCCAGAGGCCTTGAGCGCGGAAGACGCCCTGCATATGGCGACAC
>PBWF01000059.1 GCA_002728935.1 Gammaproteobacteria bacterium
GTTCCACCCGAGGGCTTAAAGAATCCTTTTGGAGATAGTACCTCCATATTGATTCGAGCCTGAATGGCAAACCCTTCTGGCTCGGGCGCTTCGGTAAGGTTTAAATCGGTCAGTCTGGCGCCCTCAGCGATGCGTAATTGCAAGGCGACTAGGTCGAGACCGGTGATCGCTTCGGTGACAGTGTGTTCGACCTGCAAGCGCGCGTTGGCCTCGATGAAATAAAAAGCTTCGGGAGAGTCGATCGACACTAAGAATTCAAAGGTGCCGAGCCCCCTATATTGCTCGCTGGCGGCCATTTTTCTCGCCGCATCGAGTAGCTTATCTCGCGTAGCAGGCAGTAGGTTAGGACAGGGCGCTACTTCGAGAAGTTTTTGATTCTGCCGTTGAACGGAGCATTCACGCTCCCACAGGTGCGTCACTGAGCCTTGCCCGTCCCCCAAGATTTGAACCTCGACATGACGGACGCGATCAAGGAGCGCCTCGACATAAAGTGCATCGCTGCCAAAGGCCATTTGCGCCTCTGATGCGCAGCGCTCGAAGGTCTTGGCGAGGTCCTGACCTGCCTCAACAATGCGCATGCCTCGGCCACCGCCGCCGTGAACGGCTTTCACCATGAGATTGAGGTCGGGGTGCTGCGCCTGGAAAGCGAGTGCGGCGTCAAGGTCCGTTGCTCCCTCGGTGCCTGGAACGAGGGGCACATTGCAGGCCTTCGCAATTTCCTTGGCGCCTGCTTTGTTGCCGAACACCGCGAGCTGGGCTGGCGTTGGGCCAACAAATGCGATGCCTGCCGCTTCGCAAGCTTCAGCGAAATGGCTTTGCTCACTGAGGAAGCCGTACCCCGGGTGGAGCGCTGTTGCCCCCGCCTCAACTGCTGCCTTAATGACAGCCTCGGCGTCGAGATACGCGGCGGCGCCAATGCCAGGTAGGAGGACCGATGCGTCACCTTCACGAACGTGGGCGCAGGTTGCGTCATCCTCTGGGTACACGGTGACCACAGCATACCCCTGGTCTCGAGCGGTTGCTGCCAGGCGAACAGCGATTTCGCCGCGGTTAGCGATGAGGAGCGTTTTCTTCATGCGGATTCGACCCTTGCTAAATGCATAGAAAAGTGTGGTTCAGCCTTGAAGCTAACGTAAAACGCGGCCGCTGTCAGTGCGTTCGGGAATTTTTCATTGCCCGTTTCCTGACCAAAAGATGGTGATAGACTCGATACAAATCGCGAAGACGAGGAAGTGAGCTATGACACAGGTAACTACAGGAACGGAAGACTTGTTGGCAGAGATTAATGAGGGAGTTGGGCTGATCACGCTGAATAGACCCGAGGCAAGAAATGCCATGTCGGGTGCGATGAATACAGCGCTTGCAGCAACGCTTGCAGATTTCGAACTCAACCCGGCCGTCAAGGTCATTGTGCTGACAGGCGCCGGGAAGGGCTTTTGCGCAGGTGGCGATGTGAAAGGCATGGCGGCGTCTGGAGATGGCACGGTAGGAGACAACACGATCGATGGCGCGATACATCGCCAGCGGGTAATGCAGCGTGCGACGTCCGGAAAGCTTTTTAAGATGCCCAAGCCCACCATTGCTGCTTTGCCGGGTGCTGCAGCGGGCGCCGGTCTCTCATTTGCGCTGGCGTGTGATATGCGCGTGATGGCGTCAAACGCGATCTTAACGACTGCGTTTGCGAGAGTTGGATTCTCGGGTGATTACGGCGGTACCTATTTCATGACTCAATTGGTCGGCTCCGCGAAAGCGCGCGAGCTGTATTACCTGTCAGATCGAGTCAGTGCGGATGAGGCGTTGCAGCTAGGCCTCACTAACTGGGTCGTAGAGCCCGAAGCATTGATGGACAAGACGATGGAAATCGCAGGTAGGCTGGCTTCTGGCCCAACGGTCGCCTACCGATATATGAAAGAGAACCTAAATCGCGCCATGGCGGGTGAGGTCGATGATTGCCTTGATCTTGAAGCAACCCACCATGTGCATTGCGGTCAGACTGAAGATCATCGAGAAGCTGCGAAAGCATTCGTTGACAAGCGAGAGCCAGTCTTTAACGGTCGTTAGAACCGGAATCAGAGCTTGTCGGACACGACCGTCGTAAAGAGCGAGTAACAAACAAGGGAAGTTGAAGAGGGTTAGAGGTAGAGGATGGCCATTGCGTTTTTAAACGGCGACTGGATGCAACCCGAGGACGCAAAAGTCTCGGTGTTTGACCGTGGGTTTATGTTCGGAGACGGCGTCTATGAGGTGATGCCAGTTTACGGCGGGCGTGTGTTTACCCTCCGCGAGCATGTTGAGCGATTACTTCGCTCGCTCGAAGAAATCCGATTAGAAACGCCCTATAACGACGAAACTTGGGCAGCACTGATTCAAGAAGCGGTCGCTAAGTCGGAAGAAGTCGAATCGCTGGTGTATCTTCAAGTGACGAGGGGTGTCGCGAGCGAGCGCTCACACGTTTATCCCGAGGTGGCGCCCACAGTGCTGATCACGGTAACACCGGCGGTACTCAGAGCAACCCCGCCTGAGCCCCTAGATGTTGTGACCAAAACCGATTTCAGGTGGCATCGCGCGGACATCAAGGTGACCTCGCTGATAGCAAACGGNCTCTTGAAAAACGAGGCNCTTGCAGAAGGCTATGACGATGCGGTGCTCGTGCGCGATGGCATCGTCACCGAAGGGACCGCATCGAACGTCTTCATCGTTTCANAGGGNGTGATAAAGACTCCACNNAAGAGTANTCATCTCTTACATGGAATCACACGAGACCTCGTGATCNGCTTTGCTGAAGAGGCAGGGATTCCCNTTAGCGAGTGTGAACTGGTTGAAGCGGATGTGCTTGAGGCCGACGAAGTNTGGTTGACCTCGACAGGACTNGAAGTGAGCCCAGTCGGGTCCGTAAATGGTAAAACGGTTGGTAATGGGCAAGCGGGTGTAACTTGGCTTGCCATGGATCAGATATTTCAAAACAAAAAAGCGGAATTCCGGATAGCCGGCCAACCTCATAAGGGCGCATAAGCCTAGCGNAAGAGGCTGTCTGCCTTGCCGTGGGGCAGCGTGCCTTTCGCATCAACGCGCGGCTTTTCAAGNCTGGCCAGCGTGCTAGACTCAAAAAACCNAAGGGGGAGGGTTGAGGCTGTCATTGGATTAATCGATCGTCATAAACGAAAAGATTTATTGGACCAATCATTGATCTCGGCCGTACATTAGCAACTCGAAACAAGGAGAANATCATGGCGCTGAAAGGCTCTAAAACAGAACAAAATTTGAAGGACGCGTTTGCTGGGGAGTCCCAAGCAAATCGTCGTTATTTGTACTTTGCATCAAAGGCTGACGTCGAAGGCTACAACGATGTAGCAGCGGTATTCCGCTCAACGGCTGAAGGTGAAACTGGACATGCGCACGGCCACCTCGAATATCTCGAGGAAACCGGTGACCCAGCCACTGGATTGCCGATTGGTAGCACTGAAGACAACCTGAAGGCTTCGGTAGCAGGCGAGACCCACGAATACACCGACATGTATCCAGGGATGGCCTCGACTGCACGTGANGAAGGCTTCGATGAAATTGCGGATTGGTTNGAGACGCTTGCNAAAGCAGAGCGCAGCCACGCGAACCGCTTCCAGAAGGCGCTCGATAACCTCGACGTTTAATGGATCTTACGGTGTGATGAGCGCGCCCTNCGGGGCGCGCTTTGTTTTAGGAGGAACCATTTATGTTGCAGCGAGCAGATTTGTGGTCGCTTGAACAATATTCAGAGGAAAGGTCAGGATTTAGAGAAGAGGTCCTAGCTCACAAGCAAAATCGACGGGTTCGGATCGGCGATCACATTTTGCTGATCTTTGAGGATCAGCTGACCATTAAGTATCAGATTCAGGAGATGCTGCGCATCGAAAAAATCTTTGAGGCCGCAGGCATTCAAGAGGAGCTCGATGCCTACAACCCGCTAATACCCGACGGCGATAACTGGAAGTGCACCATGCTCATCCAGTATCCCGATGTCGCTGAACGCAAGCAGCGATTATCTGAGCTTTTGGGCATTGAGGACAAGATCTGGGCACAAGTCGGTGAAGGCGAGAGGATCTGGCCAATTGCCGATGAGGATCTTGATCGAAGCAAAGATGATAAAACGGCGGCGGTCCACTTTATGCGCTACCAGCTTACCGACCATGATCGGGCAGCANTAAAGGCTGGCGCACCGATTCGGTTTGGAATNGAGCATTTGGCGTACCCTGCTGGNNNGGTCACGCTCAATGAAGANANGAGAGCGTCGCTCATCGGCGACTTAAGCGATTGATGAGCGTCCCCANCCGCTGAGCGGAGTCCGTAGTGTCGATCGATNAAAGCNGGCTCTCGCCGGCTTTTTTTCGCTTTCAATTTATCGAGTCAGGGTTAACATGGTCTGTCTCCAGTCGATCACAAGGGAAGGGGCAGCATGAAAGTAGGATTAGCATTTGCAGCGAGCATCGCGTGGGAGCGAGAGAATTCGCTTGAGCTTATTAAAACCGCAGAAACCGCGGGGTTTGAGTCGGTCTGGTGCGGTGAGCATGTCATCCTGCCGGACACGATTATTTCAAAATACCCCTACACGGAGGATGGCAAAATTCCAGCGACAGCCGATACGGCTATCCCAGACCCATTGATTTGGCTGGCTTTCGCCGCTGCTGCCTCTAGCACNCTGCGTTTGGGTACCTGCATTCTAATTGTCCCGCAGCGCAATCCCCTGGTTCTGGCTAAAGAGCTAGCAACACTTGATCGAATCTCTGGCGGTCGAGTGGAGCTTGGGCTCGGGGTAGGGTGGCTGAAAGAAGAGTTTGATGCGTTGGGTGTGCCATGGGAGGCGCGTGGCGCAAGAAATGATGAGTACGTTGCTGCCATGCGTGCCNTATGGCGCGAACCCCACGTGGAATTTCATGGTAAGTATGTGGACTTTGATAAGGTCACTTGTAGTCCAAGACCCGTCAATGGCTCAATTCCCGTGATCGTTGGCGGNGATACGGATGCAGCGCTTCGCCGAGCGGCTCGCCATGCAGACGGTTACTTCCCTGGTGAGGGCGACCCCAAAAAGTTGGCTGAGTTAATTGGGCGTCTGCATGCGGAAGCCGAAAAAATTGGCCGAGATCCGGCGGAGATCAAGATCAACATCATGTTCGGCGCCCAGATGGCTGACCCGGCAGCAGGCATTGCTGAGCTTAAAGCGCTGGGTGTTGATCGCATTATGGTGCCAGCGTTTTTCTTTGCAGGTGAGGATGGGTTGGAGCGCTTACAAAAGTTCGGTGAAACCATCATTCCTATGGCTGGTGACTAAAGGTTCGGCAAGACTGCCGTTGCTTTGCGTTTGCTCCACAGCGCTCGATCGCTATAGCGGAAGGNAATCTCGGCGGAGTTTGACTCTTCTGGGGCTCACAATATGTTGGAGCTCGAAAACGCGCTCGCTCTGAGCNNATTGCTAGGTTTTCNTTTTCTGGAAGCGTTCGGCGCAAGATCAGATTTTTGTCAGATTTTAATGTGCGCTCGGTTTTGAGCTTCACGCCAGTTCGACGTAGAGTTCGTTCGTTTATGTTTGATTGAGTGCTCGCTAGAGCTGAATTTTTAGGGAAATCGGGGCTTTGGTGCGGGACCAAATTGCATAAAGCGATGAATAGCGCTCGCAACTTCAGCGGGGGCGTGAACTGCAGTCTCGTGGCCTGCGCGACTAATAACGCATAGATCTGCATTGGGCAGCGCTTGGTAGTCCGCAATGTTGTAAGGCATTAATCCGTCAGCAGAACCAGCGATCATCAGCGTTGGCAAGGTAATGTAGGCTAGTTGATCTGAGACGCGAAGGCTCGACATGGTCTTCGCCCCTCCGGTGAGGTGCCCCTCCGACAAGCTCAGTAGGTGTCGGGTGCGGTCTTCGAACCAGGGTTCAGTGTCTAGCTCTGGCATTTGGATACCGGCGCGATAACTATTCATAAAATAGGCTTCGTCTTGACGATTTATTGCGTCAACCCGTTCAGCCAATCTTTGCTCGTCAACCGGCCCAGTCCCGCCACTCGGTATGGGAGCCATGAGAACGAGCCGGTTAAGACGTTCAGATTGTTCTGTAGCTAATACAAACCCGATACCACCTCCCATGGAATGGCCCGCATAGGTTAAGCGATCGATCGATAAATNATCCATNAGCCCTATGACATCCAATGCGTACTGTTGCAGAGAATATCCATCTACCGTATGTTCACTGGCGCCAGTCCCTCTACACTCCATCATGATGACTTGGTAATGCTGCTCGAGGATCTTTGCCACAGGAGCCCAGTTGACTCTCGAAGCCGTGTAGCCATGGTGAAGGAGAATCGGTTCACCCTTTCCGCTTGTCTCGTACCAAATCTTGGCACCGTTTATCACTGCTTCCGCCATGGTTGTATCCTTATCGGGTCAGTTGCCGTTTTCAAATGACGGTTTAGCTCGAATAGGAGGCCGCGGGAGATAGCGGGTTATTCTTCGAAGCTGATGGCAACACTATTGTGGGGTCGAATGAGTCACCAGCGCCAATTTCTTGGTGCCATACTTCAGAAGTGTTATGCAGTGCCGTCAATGCCGCGAATCCAGCGTTTACTAGACCGAGATCACTGTCTTCGGATGGCTGATATTCGGTTTCGACTAAATCAAAAGAAAGTGCGTTGTTGTCTTGGCTGATGATTTGGCTTCTGACAGACCCAAACTCTGCTAGACCTCCCCATCTCAGCCCTTTGGTCTCAGCAAACGGTAATGCTGGGACGTTAAGATTGAGCACGCATCGAGGCGGACCTTCTACGACTTGATGGATCACCTGAAGCGTGTACTTGCAAGCCGTATCGAAATGCCAGGGGTCAGAAACCGCAAGGCTAATTGCGAGCCCTTTCATGCCAAAATTCTGGGCTGCAAGCGCCGCGCCTACAGTGCCACTATGGAGCACCGATCGACCAGTGTTGAGGCCAAGGTTGGGTCCAGAAATAACTATATCCGGTCTTGGACCAAATGCTTCCAAATGACCAGCAATGGCGCATAGGGCAGGAGGGCCATCTAGGGCAAATGCCCGACCGCTCAGACCTGGCACGGCAACTTCCTTGAAGTTGATGGGTCGATCTTTTGAAATATGTCCGAGACTTGCGCCAGTCCCAGAGGCATCATAGCTAGGAGCGACCACCGTGACGTCAAAGCCCTCAGCCTCGATGCAACGTGCTAGTTCTTGGAGCCCTAGGGAGTCAATGCCATCATCGTTGGTGATCAGTGCCCGCATAAACAATCCTTTTTTGAGACCACGCCATTGTCATGAAATGTGAGGCGTTAGGCAACGCGCTGGAGGGCTTTTGAATCATAACCCTCGTAAGTCCCTAGGCTCTTCATCGGTCTGACGCTGCACCTCACAGAGCAAAGCCGTTTGTTCGCGCGTCGCGCTCACAGGTTTGCCAAAAGTCATTACACTGGACATCCGTCTGAGCAGGAAGATGTTCGCTAATGCATCATCGGAAGGGTTGTATCCATCTCCGCATTGATGCTTGCCCTTTGATGAGGGCGTATCGGAGATCTTACAGAGCTGTGATGATAATCACCTAGTAAGTAGGAGTGCTCCATAACTAAGGGAGTTAAGAGCTGAGCTTTATGCGCTCTCTTATGCTTAATCATGTAGCTAAACTAAGACAATAACTAAAAGAGGAGAGTTTTTTGCTGCAAGTGGTGATAGGCGGGGCATTGATTGGCCTTGCGAGCGCATTATTGATGGCGACTAATGGCAGAATCGCCGGCATTAGCAGTATTGTCCACCGTGCCTTTTTCTTTCGTGGTGAGGAATCCTGGACGGTGTGGTTTGTATTGGGTTTGATGCTAGGCCCCGCTGTCATTCTCTTATTAGGATGGGTATCGCCGCCAAGCATTAGTATCGACTGGGGCTCCGTTGTGCTGGGCGGCCTGCTAGTTGGTATAGGTACCAAAATCGGCAGCGGTTGCACGAGCGGCCATGGCGTATGCGGTATGGGCCGTTTCTCGTTTCGATCGGTTGTGGCCGTGGCCGTATTTATGTCTGTTGGGGTAATGACGGTGCTGCTTATGCGACTAGGCGGTGTGCTGTGAGCGGGGTGGTGTCCCTCCTGCTAGGTAGTTTGTTTGGCATTGGGCTGGTCTTAGCGGGTATGACTGACCCTACTTATATCCGCGGGTTTCTAGATGTCACGGGCGATTGGCGTCCTGAACTGGCTTTCGTCATGGCCTCAGCATTGGTGATTTCCGTTGTCTTCTTCCAGCTTATTAAGCCCAAAATGGCGAAGCCACTCTTGGCCGAAGGATTTTCGATACCCACGGCTTCTCAAGTTGANGGAAGGCTCATTGGGGGTGCGTTCTTATTTGGCATGGGTTGGGCGGTGTCTGGGTATTGCCCNGGGCCTGGCATTGCCAGTCTTGCCTATTTGNAACCTANGGCTTTTGGTTTCGTTGGCGCTATGTTGGTTGGATTCAAGCTGGCGGATTGGCTAGCCCCAGCGAGGTAACCAGGGCGATGCCGATCATCATTGAGGCGAGGCGATTTATTCGCCCTCGATACCCCGCTTGCCGGCTTCTCGGACGAGCGGCATGTATTGACCAAATATGTCAGAGACCTGTCCTGTACCGATGGTTAGGCCAGCATCGGTTGTGAGCGTATGGCCAGAGGTGTAACCGGCTTCATCGCTCGCGAGCCAAAGGGCTGCATTCACGACATCCTCAGGCAGGCCAGGACGCCCTTTGAGTGGCGATGAAAGGGCCAGTTGCGCTTTCGTAGTCTCAAGGTCGTTGGGGTCGCCNCGGAGTCCAGCCACCATGGGAGTTGCCATACCGGCTGGTGCAATCGCGTTCACCCTGATGCCATGGCGAGCCAGTTCTGCAGCCGTGTTTTTGGTGAGTCCAATTACCGCGTGCTTACTAGTGGCGTATGCATGGGGTCCTTGACCACCTAGTATGCCTGCAGTGCTCGCCATATTAATGATGGAGCCGGCTTCATTGGGCACCATTACCCGTGCAGCATGCTTCACCCCGTAAAACACGCCATTTATTAGAATATCTAGCGTGAAATGCCATTCNTCAGCAGGCGTTGTCGCGATCGGCCCAGCAGCACCGACAATGCCGGCGTTGTTATACATGATGTCGAGCTTGCCAAATCGAGAGATTGCAGTATCAACGAGGCCGGACACGTGGTCTTCACTAGTGACATTACATTCCTGAAAGATGGCAGCATCACCAATTTCAGCAGCAATCGCCTCCCCGGCGTCTATTTGAATGTCGCCCAAAACGACTTTGGCTCCCTCTGCGGCAAACCTTCTGGCTGCTGTTGCACCAAATCCACTGGCTGCACCAGTAATGGCAGCCACTTTCCCCTTTAACCGTCCTGACATATCGTCCTCCTTAAGATCATTCATTATGATGACGGAATAGAAGGTGGATCAAGGCTCACAAATTAAAAAAAGAGGTAACTATGCATCAACCCATATTGGGCTGTGACATTGTTCAGGTTGCTTATCACGTGGCGGACATCGAGCAATCAGCGAAGTGGGCTGCCAAGACGCTAGGGGCTGGACCCTTTGTGGTCTCAAGGGATATTGAGCTCTCAGAAAGCATTCACCGAGGGGAGNCTTGCCCCTTCGTGCACAGCTCCGCTTACGGNCAATGGGGCAAGATCATGCTGGAACTGGTGCAGCAGGAATCGAGTGGTGCATCTCCTTTTCGGGATTTATACAGCGAGGACGAACAGGGCCTGCACCACGTGGCCATGATGGTCGATGATATGGATGCTGCAGTGGGTCACTTCGAAGATGCGGGTGTTCCGAGAGTGACGAGAGCGGTGACGCTATCTGGGGTTGAATTTGCCTTTCTCGACGCGACTGCCACTTTCGGCCACTACATCGAGATCTATGAGGCAGGCGCTGCGGTCAAAGGGTTTTATGAGCATGTCGAGGCGCTTTCAAAAAAAAATTGGGATGTTAATGACCCGTTTTTTCCAAGCACAGGCAAGCTTGTTAATGGATAGGCTTAGTTCTTGCCAGTGTGAGACGTGACNCGTTGGCGNTTNTCTCCCAGTGGCGATTTCAGCGTTAGCCGCGAAGATTAAAAGCAAACAAGTGGATGACTAGCGCTGTCGGTCCGAACTGGGATATCGTCAAACCTAAAAAATAAATACTAAACGCGGGTTCTCGTAGGCTCTCACTTACTGGCGTTTTACCGAGCATCAAATGGGTTATGGTTTAAGCGCGTCTCGGCGCGTNGGGGGTCGTACAAGGTAGATTAAAACGCCTGACAACACATTTAGCACTCCAACGATTTGTAGTGCGCGGTGGTACTCGCCAAATACGTCAACGTGCACGCCGACGAGCCAGGGAGCAAGTGCACCGAGTGCAAAGGAGAAGGGTAGCCCTGCACCTCGAATTGCTCCTATGTGTGTTCGCCCGAAAAAACTTGCCCAGATTACTTCTTGCATAGGAATCATGCCGCCCCATCCCAACCCTAAAACCACAAAGGAAGCGTAAATCAGTAACAGATCGTCTNTTTGAACGGCGAAGACGATAAGAAGTAGGGCCAGACCAGTGACGCTAGCTGATATTGCGGCCAGAGGCTTAACTGGAACACGGTCAATGAGCGCTCCCCAGAATGGTTTAGACAACATGGCTGGGATTGAAGCAATAACCATAGCGAACGCTGCCTCCTGTCGGCCAATCCCATTATCAGTGAGATAGGGAATGGTATGGAGTAGCAGGACAACGATGTTGATAGTGAAAAATCCAAAGGCAACTACCATCGCATAAAAGCTGAAGGTGCGAAGTGCTTGGCTTCGGGTGTAAGCGGTCTNTGCCTCTGTACGGGCACGTTCGCCTTGATCGCTTTGATACGCATTGGCAGATAAGCCGTCTGGATAAAGGCCGTAATCCTCCGGACGACTCCGCATTGCCCAGGTCACGGGTACCATCAATAAAAAGCTTAGGACGCCAAGCCAGACCCAAGCTGCCCTCCATCCCAACTCATCAACTAAGTAGGTAGCGAGCGGGGTAATGATGATCCCCCCTAAAGAGACGCCCATTGCAGCGATCGCGATAGCCTTGCCTCGATTNAGTACAAACCATTTGGATAAGGTGACATTCACAACCAGATTGCCAATCATTGCGCAGCCAACGGTGAGCACGAGACCATTAAGTAGCCACCAAGCCCAGAGCGATTCTATCTGGCTATGCAGGATGAGCGAGAAGCTCAAGATACAAGTACCTGTTGCCATAATTGGGCGCGGGCCGATGCGATCAATGAGGCTGCCAATGAAGATGCCCGCCATCGCCATCACGATTTGACCAATNGANCGAGAGAGCGTGAAATCACCACGACTCCAGTTAAGCTCGGCAGACATTGGCGCCAAGAATGAACCTAGCACATAGCTGTAAATTCCGATCGCAACAAATTGCGCTAGGAAAGCGGCTCCCATTAANTGGTGGCGCGGGAAGGTTGGGTTATGGGATGGANTTNTCAATTGGTGGTCCGAGCGCAGAGGAGGGGAGTCTCTCAAAATATGGACCTAGGCAAAAGGGTGAATACACTTTACCCAAAGNTGAGCCCTGCTATTATGCGAATCCTCTGGCCCCATAGTTAAATGGATATAACAAGGACCTCCTAAGTCTTAGTTCCAGGTTCGACTCCTGGTGGGGCCACCATCNACGTTATTTTAAATACGTTAACTACTTGTCCAGCTTCACAATTTTCGTGAACNAGCTGGAGCAGNAGACNATGCAGTTGACAAAAAAGTGTCCTAAGTACACCNANCGCAAGTCAGCTGCACTTTCAAGATCAAATTCTTCACGTTCGGGTAGAGCCATTGATTTTGTATGTGGACTGATGCAGATACTCATTTTTGAGATCTCACGGCCTAGTCATTATTATATCAAATTGACCCTAAATAATTTTCGGAAAAGATGACCCTTCTTTTTTCTTCAATAGTTTCAAATTGGACCGTAACTTCATATCAGCGGAGCTTAAAGTTTTTGTTAGTAGTCCTTGGCTTATTAGTAAATCAGGTGGCTTATCCACAAGCGG
>PBWF01000060.1 GCA_002728935.1 Gammaproteobacteria bacterium
GCCATTCATCTTGGGTGCACCAGTTCAGTACACACTCTTTTTGTTCGAGAAGCATGGCTTCACGAACGTCATCGTCCAAGGTGTAGATGGAAACGACCTCATGGTTTTCGGCTTTATTCATTTCTAGGATTCTCCTTCATTAGTGCGGTCAAGCATCTCTGCGATGGGGTCGACTGGCTCCTGAAAAAGCGATGCCAGCTTGCTATCTGACGTTTCAAGTAATTGATCCACCCAAGCATGAAAACGAGCACCGCCACTTTCATTCTTACCGAATGTCACCATTTTTCGTGCGCCTGAGGCAAGTGCAACTTGCTGCCGTATGCCAGTGGCGTAATCCTCTTGCTCGACTACGTAGCGCAGGAACTTAAACTGCTCAGCGGCGCCTTGGCTCGCTGCTTCGTCGGGGGTGTTCCTTAGCAAGTAGTGTTGAATCGTCACTGATTCTGAGGGAGTAGCTCCCGGGAAAAGCTGAGAGAGCAGCACTCCGCCACCACCGCCATCGAAGCCCGCGATTGAGATGTGCGGAAAGATCGTCCATACGCCTCCCATCAATGCATCAAGCGGCCATTCATCCTCGTCAATCTGTTCGTAATCGAGTAAAGATGGATTCGGACCAGACACTCTTTGGTGCGGACCAAAAGGATAATAGTTGGCACGATGCGGAAAACTCGAGCCAAAAGTTTCTTTATGGAGGATCGGCAAGTGGTAGATGTCGAGATAACCGTCGTAAGCGATCTTCCAATTGGGTCCCTCAACCATCTGGCTATCAAAGTGATGCCACCCCTCGAACCCGAAACCTTGAAGCATCTGGTCATACCCACATAAGAAATCGTCGATAGAAAGGCTAGGATTCGGGTCAAGATGTACCCAAATGAGGCCGGCGCGCTCAAGGCACGGTAGCGATCTCAGCGAGTAGCAGGTTCTATCGACTTCGCCAAAGTCGCGTTCGGCAAAAACCCCGATGAGCTCACCATCATGGTTATAACTCCAGGCATGGTAAGGGCACGTTAACCGATGGCTGCTGCCCCTACCCTCCGGCATGATCTGCGCGCCCCGATGGCTACACACGTTAAAAAAGGCGCGCACTGCGCCGTTTTCTCCACGAGCAATAAGAATCGGCACGTCTAGGATAGTCATCGCTTTGTAATCATGCGTGTTGGGAAGCTCCGCGGTCGTGGCCAGCATCAGAGGTAGCCGTTTGAAAATGAGATCCACCTCTTGTCGCCAGCGTTCTTCGTCAACGTAGTGATCAGCAGGAACCTCATAGTGCGTCGTCATCTGCTGAATGGTGCCTGCCTTAGCGTGGGCAAGATCGGCCCGAGCGGTTTTGAGGAGAGTTTGTCGATCCATTTCCGAATTCCTTTGAAGAGGGTGCGCGTACTTCACAAGCCCCTGTCGGTCGGGACATGCGGTTGCATCATAGATGCTTGACCGATCTGTCATTAAACCGGCAAGCTTGACGGTTTTCAACGCAGGCAAAGGGGACGAAAGGATGAGTGTATTCGACTTGACTGGGGAGACGGCCGTAGTTACGGGTGCTGGACGGGGCATCGGTGAGGGTATCGCGAAAGTGCTCGCAAATGCGGGCGCGAATGTAGTCTGCGCCGCTCGAAGGGAGCACGAAATCAAGCGAGTTGCGGATGAAATCAACGCGTCTGGGGGTAAGGCAATCGCTTGCGCGACGGACGTAACTGACGTTGCCGCTGTTGAACGGTTGGCGGATGCAGCCTTGAGCGAATACGGAACACTCAATATGTGGGTGAATAATGCCGGGGGGTCGCCAACGCAGGCGCCACTCGTCGATATTGAACCCGCGGAGTGGGAGCGAACCCTACTGCTCAACCTTACAGCGGTGTGGCATTGCACGCGGGTTGCGGCGCAGAAAATGGACGAGGGGCGTGTGTTAAATATCTCGTCGCTCGCCGCTGAGGATGTGATTCCGGGAAGCGGGCACTATTCGGCCGCGAAAGCAGGGGTCAATATGCTGACTAAAACCTTCGCCAAAGAATTAGGCCCACGCATACGAGTGAATTGCATTATGCCGGGGGCGGTTCCCACTGAGATCATGATGGAGGCGCTTAGTCTGAAAGAAGATGACTTGCCGGGCCTCGAGAAGATNCTGAGGTTACCCGCCGGCCGNCTTGGAACNCCNGAAGATCTAGGCATGGCAGCACTTTACTTGCTGTCNCGGGAAGCCGCGTGGGTNACGGGTCAGAATATTCGCGTGTCCGGAGGCCACTAATGAAGCTCCAGCGAGTCGTACTAAAGGAATACCCCAAAGGGGAATTACAAGCAGAGCATATGGCGATCATTGAAGAGGCCATACCCGAACTTGCCGAAGATCAAGTGCTGCTTCAAGTAGAGCATTTATCGATCGATGCGTTTATTCGAACGACCTTTAACGAAGGGGCATTTCATGGCACCGCGGACCTGGGTCAGCCGATTGTCGCTTTGGGTATTGGCCGAGTTTTTGACTCTAGATTCGACGGACTCAATCAAGGTGACGCGGTATTTGGACCGATGGGCGCTCAGACCCATGCGGTGCTGCCCGGAGCGATGTTGCAGAAGATCGATGAGGATGAATTGCCGGCTCGAGCGCACTTAGGTGTGCTCGGAGTGACAACGGGGCTTACCGCTTATGCTGGAATCGTTCGTGTCGGAGAAGTGCAAGCGAACGACGTCGTTGTCGTGTCAGCCGCTGCGGGCGCCGTAGGGTCTTGTGCGTGTCAGATCGCCAAAAATTGCGGTGCTCGAGTGATCGGTATCGCAGGCGGTAGTGAAAAGTGTCAGTTCCTTATTGATGAGATTGGCTGCGACGACGCGATCGACTACAAGCATGAGGATATTGATGAGCGATTGAAGGCGCTCGCCCCAGACGGATTAGATGTCTTCTTCGACAATGTTGGCGGCGTGGTGCTCGACGCGGCGCTACTGAACCTAAAAGAAGGTGCTCGGGTCGTGATTTGTGGCGCCATTTCCCAGTATGAAAGGACGGGTGATGTCAAAGGCCCGACCAATTACCTAAAGATTCCCGAGCGAAACGCNAGCATGCTGGGATANACCGTGTTTCGATTNGCCGAAGAGTATGACCAAATTAGAGNAGCCCTTGCTGAATGGGTGCTTGCGGGTCAATTNGCGCTCCCAGAGCAGGTAGAAGAAGGCATCGAGCAATTCCCCGACGCTNTANTCAAGCTCTTTTCAGGNGGCCACAAAGGGAAACTGCTGGTNGCTCCATAGGGTTTTTGGAAGGNNTTTGGGGCGGGCGTTNTAAAGGCACTGCANAGGGGCTTGTTATCCCTGNACCTCATGTCAGGAAGATTTATGGCGCGCNCTGGTAGACAGGTTCGGTAAGGCGTGTNGGCGGACAGNGCTGTAAGCGATTTGTCTAGCGCGCTCTTTTNAGCGTTTTCTCTTGGTGCTGACTTNCCGTGTTTTTTCGAACGCGCGCTTGCGTNGCGTTGTAGTNNAGNNCNGNGGTNCCNAATGGATACCGTNANGGCGCTCNCNNNACGCTCAATCNAGNCTAATTAACACCTTGCATTGATCAGAGGGTGTCTTCAGCGCCTCGAACGCAGAGGGGACTTCCTCGAGGCTGATCACGTCGGTGACCATAGGTCGAGGATCNATGCGCCCTTGCTCCATCATCTCGATGCAGAATTCGAAATCGGTCTTGTCGTAGCCCACTGCCCATTGAATTCTTAATTCTTTGCCGAAGGCCATGAGCGGAATGATCGTGTCAGGGTGATCGCACACGCCAATACCCATAATCAGTCCCTGTTTAGGCGCGCGCTCGATGCAGGCTTGCATAATCCCGGGTGCTCCCACACATTCGAACTGAACNTCAGGCGTTGAATCAGTTAACGCCGAAAACTGGGCNCCCANATCGCCTTTCGGGTCTACAAAGTGAGTGAAGCCAAAGGTTTCGGCCATGGCGAGCCTCGCCGGTGCCATTTCGCTGATGACGACATGTTTGGCGCCAAAAAACCGAGACCATAAGGCGCAGGTGAGTCCAATTGGGCCTGCTCCGATGATCAGTACTGACTTTTCTCGTATTTCACCTGCCATTTTGACTGAATGGAGTCCCACGGCGAGTGGCTCGACCAATGCGCCATCGTGATTGGAAAGACCCTCTGGCAGTTTGACCACCAAGTCGTAGCCGACTTTGACGTACTCACTATACGCACCGCTAATCGCGCCTAGACCGATGGTTTTATCTTCAATGAACGGGAGTGACGTGATGCGGTCGCCAACACTGAATGTCCCATCCACTAAGTCATCACCAATGGAGACGATTTCTCCGGTGAACTCATGACCAAAGACGGTTTCTGGCGGTGCCATAAATGGGCCTTCTTTAGATGCATGAATATCCGTTCCACAGATCCCGCAGTGACTCACTTTAACGAGCATCTCTCGGCTAGAAATCGTAGGCGTGGGAATGTCTTGAATCGACAGTGGTTGTCCTGGTTGATGGAATACAGCGGCTTTCATCTCATCTCTCCTTGCGCGGCGCCTGGATCCTTAAAGGGCTGTAGGACCAGTCGCTGGTTGATTTCATGTGGCTGAGTTCATCCCTCAGCCAAATCGGCATCCCCTGCCAAACACTTGATTACGCAGGTTGTCGTTTATCAAAGGTTATCGAAAGTTTTGCGGGCGGATGAAGCAGCAAACTCGGAAGGAATTCCAGCTCCTCCTGGCCTTTGGGTAGCCCGAAATTAGTCATCCGCTCAAGGATGACCTTGAAGCCTACCATGAGCTCCTGTCGTGCGAGCGGTGCACCTAGGCAATGGTGCACCCCTTGGCCGAAGGCAATTTGAGACTTTAGGTTCGGCCTATCGACCTTAAAGGCGTCTGGGTCAGGGAAGACGGTTTCATCCCGGTTAGCTGAGTGGAATTTGACCATCATGGTGGCGCCCTTTGGAATGGCGACCCCACCGACTTCGCAATCCTCCTTTGCGATACGCCACATCTGTGCCGTGGGCGTGGAAAGCCGGAGCATTTCCTCCACCATAGTGGGCACGAGGCTTGGATCATCCTGCACTTTTTTCAGTTCCTCGGGATGACTCGCAAGAAGATGCATGCCTTCAGCGAAGGTGCTGGTGGTTGTCTCGTTGCCCGCGACCAGCAATTGAGAAATGACGGATAAACACTCCTCGATGTTCATTGGAGTCTCGCCGTCGGCGGATGAGTTCACAATATCCGAGAGCACATCATCGGTCGGACAGGACTTTCTTGCCTCAATCTTTTCAGCGAAGTAATGCTGGAAATCAACGACAAGGCGAGCTGCATTCAAGGCCCCCTCTCGGGTTTGGCCCGCCGAAAACGAATAAACATTCGCATCAGACCACTCTTTGAATAGATCCATGTCGGATACTGGTACGCCTAATATGTAAGCAATCATACGAACGGGCATTGGCACTGCAAATGCCTCCATCCAATCGCACTTGCCCTGGTCGATGACGTCGTCAATTAATTCGTGGGCGAGCGACTCGATGTAGGGTTGCAACTTGGCAACGTTGCTCGCGGAGAAAGGTTTTTGGCAGAGGGACCGATACCGGCGCTGCCTTGGAGGATCTGCTGTAAGCATGGTGTTCACGCTTCGAAAGCCCTTTTTCATAATGGCTTCCATCTCTGGGTCGCGCTGCTNGGTGTCGCCCGCTTGAATCATTGAAAATTCGTTGGAAAAAAGCTTCTCGTTTTTCGTAACTTCAACGACCAAGTCATAGTTGGAAATAAAGTACACACCCGTTTGCGGGCAGTGGTAAACCGGCGCTTCCTCTCTCAATTGTTGGTTGAATGCGTAGGGGCAGGCGAGTATTTCTGGGTCTAGAGGGTTGGTCTCTGCAAGGGATTTAGCCATCGTTAGGTCTCTTTACTGAAGGTCATTTTGAACCAAGTCGTGATTTTGAAAATAGGAATGAGCAGTGGCAGAACTTTCAATATTTTTTCGACGTTCCAGTCTTCTAGCGCGGCTTCAAGCCGCGAATACATTGCATCGAAAAGTACCGCCGCTCGATCAGAGGATTGGTCGATCTCATCCATGCTCATGGAAAACATGAGCAGCGTGACAACAAGATTGAGCTCATAGTCGCTGATCATTTGTTTCTTGGTGTACTGCGTTACGCCTCTTTCGACCAGCCGGTCATGGTAAATGGTGAGTAGCGCTTGCTCGTGGGAACGCCTGGTTTCAATCGCAATGCTTTGGGTCAACCATCTGGCGATATCCGTCATGGGTTGTCCCATTCCGCAGGTTTGCCAATCAATAATCACCGGATCCGTAGAGTCGGCGGGAAAAAAGATGTTATCCGAACGAAGGTCGCCGTGAACTAGCGTGTAAGGAAAGGGCGGAGGCGGCTCCATCTTGCATAAGGGTGGTAGTAGTGGCAGTAGCCGTTTCATGTTGGGGTAAGCGTCGAACCGACCTGTTTTTTCAGCATCGATGATGCTTGCCTCAAGTAGTGCAAGGCTCTCGGAGGCAGGTTGCACGTGGGTAATCGGGCTTGGCCAGCCGATAGACTTTAACTTAGGACTGTTCCACCAATGCGCATGTAGGTCAGCGAAAGCGCGCATGACTTTTGCAGACTCCTCGAAGGAGCATCCCTCCACTTGATCAACTGGTGACGCGGGTGCTAGATCCTCGATGATCATGGCAAAGCGGTTGTCCTCTTCGACGGATTCCGCGCTGTAGCATCGTGGCACCTTAACGCCGCAGTCACCAGCGCAATCGCGATAAAAGCCAATCTCACGGCCGTAGTAATTCATTCTTGCAGCTAGCTGCCGAGTGGCCTCCATGGGTGAAGAGAGCTTGACGATCACGGACTGGGGTAACGAGCTTTCGCTCGATTCGCCTGTCAGCATCACTCTGGCGAGTGCCGCCATAAACCCCTCACCCTGGCCAATTTGCGTTACCGAACAATCCTGAACCTTGGCCCCCGGAAACCCATCGCTGAGGCGGGACTCCAGCCAGTCAGCAGATATATCGCTGATGGCGATGGGAAAATTAGGCTTGTTGGGCATTGTCGGGTCGCCTGGACTCGTTTTGGAGGGATTTAGGGAGATGTGCGTAGTCGTTCAGTCGTAGAAGTTCTGGTGATGGCTGAAGAACCAACTCCGTGATAGCTGCGTTGTGCATGAGGTACTTCGGCCCAAAGCGAGGGCCTTCTGCGAACAGAGCGGATAGCCCGTTGGCAAACGCTCCGCCATGACCAACAAAGATTAAGTTTTTAGAAGCGTTGTGCGTCAGGTGTTTCAAAATAGCATCACTCACTCGCTCTGAGATCTCGAAAGGGGTTTCGCCGCCGTGGTCACGAAAGTGATCATCGCGGACCGATTTGATCGCGTATCCCCGCTCGTGCATTTGCTGATAGGTTATGCCTTCCCACTCACCAAGATCACATTCCACAATATCATCCTCAATGGTGATCTCGAGGTCCAAGGCATCCGCGATGATGCTCGCTGTCTCGCGGGCGCGGCCAAGGGGTGAGCTAACAATGTGATGAAAAGCAGTGGCCTGCGCATTTAGCGCTTCAGCAGTCGAACGAACTTGCTCAATCCCGCGCGGGTTAAGCGGTGATTCGAGACGACCGTAAGCGAGTTGGGCATCGTTTGCTTCTGTCTCGCCATGGCGAATCAGGGCCAACCGCTGAACATCTGTCATCAGGAATGTCCTTCCCAATAGGGCGCTCGAAGCTTACGTTTGTTGATTTTACCCATGGTGTTGCGGCCTAAATCAGTCACGAATTCAACCGTCCTAGGGCACTTATAGTGGGAGAGCCGGTCTCGACAAAAATGGATGATGTCATTGGCGTCCCCGGCCACATCGTCTCGCAAAATTGCCAGCGCCTTTAGCTCTTCACCCATTTCGGGGTGGGGGATTCCGATGCAGGCGACATCCAAAATCGAGGGATGATCGATTAGCACTTGCTCAGCTTCTGCAGGGTATATATTGACGCCCCCAGACACGATCATGTCGCTGAAGCGGTCAGTGATAAACACATATCCTTCTTCGTTCATGTAAGCGATCTCGCCAAGGGTAAAGACTCCCGGGCGGATATGCGCAGCGGCCGATTTCTCTGGGTCATTGTGGTAAACAACGCCCCGGCCGGTCGCGTCCTCGAAAAAGAGCCGCCCTTCAGTGTTCGGGGGCACAGGCTGATCATTGTCATCGAGAATCATTGCGGTGAAAGGAGGGATGCTCTTGCCAACGGATCCGGGGTGCTCCAGCCATTCCTCTGATGAAATCATGCAGGTAGTGCCTACTTCTGAGGCTCCATAGGCATCTCTAAACACGGGTCCAAACCATTCGATCATTGACCGCTTAACGTCGACCGGACACTTGGCGCCAGTGTGGCTCACGCTAACCATGCTTGAGATGTCATACTTGGCTTTTACTTCCTCGTCGAGCGCGAGCAGGCGAACAAAATGGGTCGGCACCATGATGGTAGATGCCGTGCGATAGGTTTCAATCGCGCGCAGCGTATTTTCCGCATCAAACCGAGTGAGGATCACTGAAGGTGCGCCTGCAGCAAGAAGACGGGCGCCACTCAGGGGGCCTGTGTGGTACATGGGCCCAACGACGAGATGGGGTCCAAGCTCCGCGAGCGGGTTGGCTTTCAGGTTATCCAAATGCTCACCAACTGTGTTGCCACCAGCGAACATGGTGGGGGGCAAGTGTGTCCCTTTTGGACGTCCGGTTGTTCCAGAGGTGTACAAAAGATTGGGCCTTGGTGCGACAGAAACATCCGGTTCGTCGTCACTGCTCTCGGAGAGCCATGTCGACCAGTCTGCGATCCCCTCTATATTCGTGCGCCAGCCAATGACGGTAGATACACTTGCCAAGTGCGCGGCTTCGATGCCGCGTTCAGCGGTTTCAGGTCCGACAAAGAGCATGTGGGTCCCCGAATCCTCGAGAATGTATGCGACTTCCTCGGCCGTCAAATGAAAATTAACTGGAACCACGGACGCTCCGCCGACTAATCCGCCAAGATTGGCTAGCGCCGTTTCACACGCGTTTTCGGCAAAGACGGCCATTCGCCGCTCCTCGCCGAGATCAGCGACTCGAATGGCATTAGCGGCTCGGTTGAGGATACTGTCAATCTCGAGCCAAGTGAGCGCTTGGAGTGGGTCCCGTAATGCAATTTCATCTGGTCGAGCCAGGCCAAGTGGTTTAGCAAACTGTGTCATATCGCGCTTAAATCTCCCTCGCTGAATAGTGTTGCAAGCGATCTATTTGGGTTTGCCAGCGAGCGGTTGTCGCACTCAATTGGTGACCAATATGTGCTTGCATATCGTTTGATCGTACAGATCCGGCCGAGCCTCGTAAATCGAGAATCACTGATCCCGTCAGCTTGAACCTCTTGCTAGAAACCGCCCCGATTAACGGTAAAAAGTGATGCCAGCTCCCAATGTAACGAACAAGATTAAAAACAGTCAATGGTGATTTTTTTGCCTGTCCGCGGAGGAGTAAAACGGCAGTGCTGGGTAAGNAAAGTCGATGGATNTTTCAGTGAGNAGGCACCTCTGGATTGAGATAGANGNGCCNANTAATCGNCNGATTCATTGGGNGNCGATGTGCATTCANACGATGNCTAATNAGCTNGAGNNATCGATANGNGGTTTGANGCTANTNANCTNGGCGCAAAAAAAAGCAGGCCGAAGCCTGCTTTTTCNTAAGNNNTGTGAGCNNTACATCTCCCACNTNAGCTCGACGGCATANGTGCGCGGTGCNCCCCAACCTTGGAAGCCAGTGGTCGGTCCACCTAAGAAGAGCGCGTGCTCTTTGAATTCCTCGTCGGTCAGNTTTTTCCCGAATACNGTGATGGAAGCGTTGTTCCCATTGGCTGTTTCGAAGCTATAAGCAACGCGAGCGTCGACTTGACTGTACCCGCCTTCATATAGACGCTGGTCCGCGCCTCCGCCAGTGTTAACAAGCAGGAAGTCACCAACGGTTTTGTAGCCTACGTTAGCGGACAAGAGCCCGCTACCCATTTCCTGATCATAGGCCAGCCGGAAGGACATACTGTCTTCGGGCTGCCTTGAGTCTGAGCCCCCGCCGAGATTACGAAGGGTGCCTATNGGGTCAAGCTCGCCNACCACNGCAGTGACACAGCCATCAACTAGCTCGCAAGCTAGAGTGTACGCACTATTATCTACATCGATAGTTCCGTAATTGAACATTAGGCTAAGGTTATCCGTAATAAACCACTGACCCTCGAGTTCCCAGCCCTTCGTTTCGCTCTCACCACCGTTGTTGATGTAGGTAGTCGTGCCGGGAATTGATCCCGGTGGCAGTGTGATGATGGATGAGAACTGTGATCCTTCGCGGTTCAATACGTAATAAGCCAAATTTAATCTCAGTCGGTTGTCCAGAAGGTCATTTTTCAAGCCAATTTCGATCTGATCAGCAGTCTCCGGGTTATAGCCTGCTCGATCTGGGCCAGACGCATTACGAATACTGAATCCTCCACTGCGGAAACCCTCTGAGTAACTCGCATACAGTAAAGATTGGTCCGCAATGCGATAGCTACCAGATGCGGTAATAATGGTCTCCGACCAAGACTTCTCTGGTGTCTCGTAGGAAGCACCGGGGACACTCGCCAGTCCTCTGAAGTTGTGCTCATTGTAGCCAGGTGCTGTTGTATCATCGTAGACCGGATTGGCAACCCGATCATCCGCTGCATTGAACGAGTAGTCAGTGTAACCATTGTAAGCTTGCTTACTTTCGTCAATATAACGAGCACCCAATGTTAGCTCTATGGCATCGGTTGGACGGAACGTGACCGAACCAAAGATTGCTGATGAATCAACAGTTTCGCCAGCCAACTGGGTGCTACGAGCGTTCGGGAATTGACAAAAAGCCTCGAGACCGGGTGTTGCGTTTGATCGAAAGCCTATGGCGCCGCAAGGAACACCTGCCGGCAAGCCAATAGCAACTGTTGGTAACTGAAGCACGTTGTTAGTGTCTTGTCTGAAATCGAGATCGGACGCGAAATCATAGTAACCAACCATCGCTGAGAGCTGGTCATTGATATCAATATCTAATCGCAATTCGTGGCTGCGAATTGAATAGTCTTGGTCTCTCAACGTGTGGAGTTGTGCGAAGGGAATCGCCGCACCATTAATATCTCCGCCATCAAAATCTTGATTAACCAGATCTCTTCCACTCGAGTCTCCATACACATAATGGAGCACTAGCGAATCGCTCAATTCCCAATCGAGACGCACTCCCAAGGTGTCTACCTCGTAAAGAGTNGGTTCAACCTTATCGGCTCTATTGACGAAGCGATTGTCGCCATCGAATCGAGGGTCTTGAGGCATCGTTTGTGATCGATCGTTGATGCGGTCGTAAGTGACTACTAATTCAGCATCGTCGTTAATAGCCCATGCAAGTGCAGCAGTTTGGGAAGAGAAGTCAATGTCTCCAGCAGTACGATTAAGCGTCACATTGTCATAAAAGCCGTCTCGCTCCCGTTCATTGAATCCAACCTTAACTGCTAACTTGTCATCGATGATGGGGATATTGACTCGAGCTTTGATGGTCTGCGAGTTGTAGTTTCCTGCTTCTACGCTAGCCTTCACACCAAACTCGTTATATTGCGGTTTGACCCGATTGACCACGATATTGCCGCCGATGGTGTTCTTGCCGAATAGCACGCCCTGAGGACCGCGATTGACTTCAATAGATGCGACGTCAAACATGTCGATCAGCTGGCCCGTACTTGAACCCATCTGGATCCCGTCGACGATGACACCTACTTGTGGACTCTGAGTTTTCTCAATATCGGCGTACCCAACCCCCCGTATGTAAAGAGCGCTAGCGCCTGGGCCAGCCGTGTTCATCCCGATATAGACATTCGGAACTAGCCCATCAAAGTCCCTTAGCGTGTTCGGCTTGGTTCGCTCGATGGCTTCTTCGCCAAAAGCGGTCACGGACAAAGGCACATCCTGAACGGATTCCTCTTGCCGACGAGATGTCACCACGACCTCTTCCATGGTCCTAGATGACTCTTCAGCGTAGATTGCTGTGGTGGGCGCTAGAGTCCCCGCTAGCGCAACGGCAGATGCGACGATCAGCCTCATATCAACCTCCCTATTTTCCCTTTGAGAACAGGCCAATACTGTTCTCCCCGATCTGATGATCCCCGATCAGCGAAGCGAAGGTCAAGTCGATTCTTGAACTCTCAGATGGAGTTTTTCCGGTTAATCACGGAAGGTCGGTGTAAAAGATGCAGAGGAGAGCGGTTAGTTTTAGCGTTCCCGATCAGAATAGGATCGCCTCTATAAAACCGATTCAAGGCTAGTCGAAGATCTTGGCTTGTGGCAGACCAGGTTTTCATTGGATTGATTGAGAGAGGATAAGCAGATCGCTATCGCCTGGCCGACAGTTTTTGCAGAGCGTGGCTTGGCAGCTAGCGAGTGATGAGCGGCCATACTCTGAGTGGCGACGAAACTGGAAAGAGTGAGAAGACGGATTGAATCTTCGGCCCTCAGATACTTCCACTCTCAGGCTTGTGAACTCTCAGTATGACCATCAGCCAGATGGGTTAATCGATGAGCGAATGCGCTTTAGTGCTGGGTGAACCTATGCGCTCAACTGGCTCATATAGGTGTTGAGATCAAAGTAGTCTCGCCAAGCCTTTATTTTTCCATCTTCAATTTCAAAGGTGCCCATGACAGGTAATGATATTTTCTTGCCATCGGCTAAATCGAATTCGTCCAATCGCTCCGTGAGAACCACTTGGCCCGCAGCCGCAATGTGATACGTGGTCCATTCAATTCGGTCAGCACGCATCGATTCGATGAATGCTCTGGCGGTTTCCTTACCTTCGATCTTTTCCATAGGAATGTTGTGATAAACGACGTCATCTGCAAAAAACTCGGCAACGGTATCAAAATCAATTCGGTTCCAGGCATCGATGAATGCTTCGACGGTTTCGATTGGCGTCATGATGGTGTCCTATTGTGAAGCAGTTAAGTTGAAGATCGAGCCTAGGGCGTTTCTCCAAGACGCGCAAGCGAGCAAGATTCCGAGATGTACTGGGCTGACAGATGATCAACGCCGAGAGAAATACGGCGCGTGCATTGTTGCCATTCGATTCGTCCGCTTGAGTTAGGTTAGAGTCTTTGACCCCACCAGCTTGCAATGCTGAGTGGATACTTTTTGCTCGCTTCGACCATATCAGAAGGCGTGTCGCTATCGATGGGCGGGTCTAGCGTTTCAGGTAGTGGGCAAGCGCCTTGGACCGGGTCAAGGTACTCTAGCCGGATCGACTGAAGCACAGCACCGAAGTCGTGCCCCTCGTGGTAAGGAGAGTTTTGGTGCGCGTAAAACGCCCACTTATCTCTGAACGCCAACAAACAGTAATAAAAATTGTCTTGTTGGCCCTTAAAGTACTCGTACCGTAGAACGCCATCTTCCTCAGACAAAGTCTTTTGAACCATGTCCCTCATAATGTCTTCAAATTGTGCTTCGCGACCAGGTTTGATTTCGATATGTGCAAGTAACGTTGTCATGGATCAACCTCGATGGGAGTGGGTCTAGGGCGCGTTTGTCAGTGGGGCAGTCGCCCATTGTGTTGCCCGCCCGATACATCAATTAACTGGCCATTGATAAACCCCGAGCGCGCATCATCTGCAAGCCATAGNGCGGTCTGCGCAATGTCGTCAATAGTACCCATTCGACCTGAGGGGATATGCGGGATGAACCGCTCTTCAGAATCGCTGTGTTCGAAAATGGCATCCGTCATATCGGTGCGGATCAATCCAGCCGCAATAGAATTAAAGCGGATGTTTTGCTGCCCGTATTCGACCGCGGCGATTTTGATGGCGTAGTCGATGCCTGCACGGGCAGCTGCATAAACGGCAAGACCAGGACCGGGCAGTCGAGCCGTGAGTGAAGAAATGGTCATTATCGACCCGCCCTCGTTCATGACTTCAGCGGCATATTTAAACATCAGTAGTGCCCCAATAAATGACACATCAAGGGTGGGCTGGATGGCTTCGCGAGTGAGCGCTGCGATGGGGTTCCCCGCAAGCGCTCCAGCGCTGTTGATTGCGATGTGCACTGAGCCGGCTTGTTCTAATGCCGACTGAAAGAGCGATTGGATCGAAGCTTCGTCGCCCATATCACAGGGAATCGCAATGCCACCAATCTCGCTGGCCAGTGTCTCAAGGGGCGCTTGCCTGCGCCCGGAAACAATCACTTTAGCGCCCTCATTCGCGAGTGTCTTTGCGATGGCGACACCGAAATTGTGTTGCCCAGATGCACCAATGACGACAGCTGTTTTTCCTTCGAGACTCATGGCTTAGATTCCTTGCTGGATGGGTTGTTTATTTTCGTGAGGCTGAGGTTCTGTGTGCAATCTGAACTGCGGGTTATTGTCCGCTAAGTCGCTCAACAACGGGTGCAAAGCTGTCAATATTGTCCTCGCCCACAGTTATGTAGGAGATACCATAGGCCTCTCGCCGCCGCTCGAGTTCCTCACAGATCGTTGGTACATCGCCGAAGAGTGCATGAGGGTGTTTTCTCATTTCATCTTCGGGCAACCCAAAATTTTGCGCGAACATCGCGACCACTGGGTCCGGTTGGTCGGTCACAAAGGTAAAGTAAGCGCCAATCTCTAGTTCGATCTCGCTAAACCGATCACCCGCGCCTGCTTTGATCCAAGACAGCTTTTTGAGCGTCTCTGATTCAGTTGAGGTTTGCACGCCATCAGGCCCAATAACCCCTTGGCGGTTGTTGAAATTAAAACTCACGATGTCGGCGGTCTGACCCGCGAGCGTTAACACTCGTTTTGATCCGCCACCGATCATAATAGGGGGATGCGGTGTTTGGACGGGCTTAGGCAGCCCCTCGAATTCATGCCAATTGACCGTCTCGTTAGTAAGGCCAATTTCACCGTTGTCGCTGTACCGCTTGATGGCNTGAATCACATCTTCTAATCGGTTGATCCGCGTTCCTGGGGAATCCATGGTTAAGCCGACCGCTTCGTACTCATCTTTTAGCCAGCCCGCGCCTAGTCCAAGCTCCAGCCGTCCGCCTGACAAAAGATCAATGGTCATGGCTTCCTTTGCGAGCACAACAGGCAATCGATAATCAACGCAGAAAACCCGGCAACCTATATTGATCTTTGAGGTGACCGCAGCCGCATAAGCCATGGCTGGCACGGCAGCCAGCCCTTGGATAGGGTGGTTAGTGCGGGAAAGGGCTGGGCCAGGCCCAATCAAGTGATCAGCGAGATGAAATGCGCTGTAGCCAAGCGACTCAGCACGCTGAACCTTAGTGGCCCAATCTTGTCCTGAGTCAGCATTGAAACTTTGTACTGCAAATCTAAACGGATGAGGCATGGCCGCTATATCCCAGCGCAGTACTTTAGTCCTCGCCGAAGCAGTTCATAATATTCGGGGTTTTCCCATGATCCTCTCTCAATTTCGGGGTAATAAGGAACTCTGGGTTGCATATCGTAGTGACCACGAGCATGGCCCAAATTGAGATACAACACCTCACCAGCTCCCTGCCTATTGATGTAGTAGACCGGCCTTGGTTCATCATCTGGCCAGTCCGCATTAACAAAGCCTGTGGCTTCTCCGGTAAAGGTCGTGTGCATCAGCACCTCGAGTTCACCAAGCGGTTTGCTTAGATACAACTCATCGGTAGTTTCGAATGAGCTGATGCCCTTGACCAGTGGATGATCTGGCGAGGTCGGTTGCACAGTGAAAGGCTGAATCGGTGGGTGCGCCATAAACTGTGAGCCCAATGTTTCCATGAATATAGGCGCAGTCTCGGGGCATGCCACACCCGCATCCGTGAATTCGACAATCGAGTTGGTGCCGTGGAGAGCAAACCATTTCTTTCCTGATTCCACGTAGGCCTTGAGCGCAATTTGCTCGGCTTCATTCGGAATGAGATTGATGGTGTACGAGATTAAGAAATCGGAGGCGTTGATGCCTTCGATATCGCTGTAATCACTAGCGACCGTGGTCCGAATATTTTCATGCTCAGCTAAGAGCTTAAGGAGCTCGAGCCTAGGAAAATCAACGTCATGAAAGTCGCCTGCTGCAACTAAATAGGCCTGAATTGCGGGTGCTGACATGCTGAGGTCCCTCTTTTTAGTACTGGATTCGTTTAGTGAGGCCGCCGTCGATGACAACGTTGGTGCCTGTGGTAAANCCACCAAGTGGGCTGATGAGCAATGCTGCCTGAGCGGCTACTTCTTCAGCTGTTCCCATCCGGCCAAGTGGAATCTGCGCGACAGTTGAATCATAGAACGCAGTCATTCCCTGCTTGATTTTGTCCCAAGACCCACCATCGATGAAGATGGGTCCAGGGCTAATCGCATTGACTCGGATCCCTTTGGCGCCGATCTCCTGAGCCAGTGCGCCAGAGTAATTAAGCAAGCCAGCCTTCATTGCATTGTAGGGACCTGCATTGATGAAGTGCTCAAGTGCGGCGGTCGTTGAGATCATGACCACACTTGGATTGTCAGACTTTTCAAAGAAAGGCATGCACGCCTCAACCCCGCGAACTGCAGACATGATGTTGTAATCAAAGTGCGACTGCCATCCCGCATCACCCGGGGCGTTTGATCCGCTGACGTTGGAAACATAGGCGTCGAGTCCACCTAGCTCCTCCCCTGCTGCAGCGATCCACGCTTTGAAGGCATCGCCATCGCCAACGTCTAGTTGCTTGCCGACGACCTTAACGCCCTTGGCAGAGATCGCTTCGACGGCAGCATTGACGTCATCTGCGTTTCGCGCGCAGAGCGCAANGTTACATCCCTCATCTGAGAGAATTTCCACAATGGCGCGACCAATTCCTTTGGTGCCGCCAGTAACCAGGACGTTGTGGCCTTTGAGTTTTAAATCCATGTTGTTTTACTCCTTATGTGATGTTCAAAAGACTTATAGTGGAAAAGTTGGTGCTAAATGGTGTTTTGGTCGATGGTTTTATTTCTAATATGCATTGGTCGCGGTCAGCAAAAAGAGAATTACGCATAGTATTAAGCCTTCTGCATCACACCGCCGTCCACAACGAGTCCGTGGCCGGTAATAAAACTTGCATCATTGCTCACCAGAAAATTGATGGCGCTCGCGATATCCTTAGGTTGGCCAAGGCGCCCAAGGGCAGACTTTTCTGACCAGAAGGCTTCAAATTCTGGCCCAGCATCAATGGAGGCCTTTGTAATGCCTGTCACAATGGCGCCGGGCTGGATGTAATTGGCAGTAATACCGAATTCGCCAAGCTCCAAAGCTAGTGTTTTGGTTAGCCCTGCTACCGCGTGTTTAGAGGTGGTGTATGCTCCCATTCCCTCGCCGGCAAGGGTGGTCATTATTGATCCAATGTTGACAATTCGTCCCCTGGGACTTTGTTTGAGGTGAGGGATACACGCTTGGCAGAGGCGAAAAACCGCTGACACATTGACGCTAAGGATTCTGTCCCAATCACGGAGTTGCATGTTTTCAACCGGTCCACCTCCGACCATGCCGGCGTTATTGACGAGAAAGTCAATGTGACCCCAATACCCGATTGCCGCCTCTGCAATTCGCGTCGCCGCCTCGTCTGCAGCCACGTCTATGGTTAGAAATCGAAGGTTTGAGTGCTCGATGACCGGCTCGGCTGCAAGATCTACCACCAACACGGATGCTCCGCCTTCGAGTAAGCGGTTCGCAGTGGCGAGGCCAATACCGCTGTTTCCACCGGTAACGATGGCTACTAAATCTGCGTGCGGTGCTTGCTCGGTTGGCGACGTCAACGCATGACCCCCTAATCATGGTGAGAGCCTCACACTTTTCGGCTCCAAGAAGATCAAGGTAGCTCAGGCGAGGGAAAAGAGTCAATCCAGACGGTTTTGCCTTTTGACACTCAGTTTGTGATTACTCGCATCAAACTAGCCTGGAAGAGCTGTTTGGTTTGAACGCATCACTTGGATCGCGCGCAACTTGCTACTAGACGGGTCCACTTATGCATCAGCGACCCAATGAACTGCATTCTGAATGAGCCGTTGGTATTCGGGGCTCGCATAGGCGGCTGGATCATCCCCGCCCTGGAGATATACGAGGCGACTCTCGGCGACCTGTTTAGTCCAGCCGACCAGAGCACTCCCTGGGTCGTGGCGCCATCCGTCATTGCTGAACATTTTTTTTTCTTTGACGGCGTGCGTCGCAGAATAAAAGTGCGCTTCGTCAAAGTTGTAGTTGCTCATGAGAAGAGGTTCAACCTCATCTTCGAACACCTCAAACAGATAGAGTTCATCGGTCATCGAGAAGGTTTCAGGCACCCCCTCAACCACAGGGTGGGCCTTTGACGTCACCGTAATCTCGTGGGTGACTTGATGTCGATAGCCGCTATCTTGCCGCTGCTTGCCCCGCAGTATCTGTGGCATATACAAAAATCGACCACCTAATGTGTCGGCGTAACCCTCCCAAGCAGGCCAACCGGCAATCGCGTGGTGTAAAAACACCATGCCCTTTCCCTCTTTCAGTAGTGCAGTGAAATTTTCAACAAAGGTGGCGGTCGGTGGAACAAATTGCGGTGCTCCCTCGCCAAAGCGAATGCCAGGCATATCATAAAAGACAAGCGCGTCATAGTCTCGGCAATGGCCCGGCGAGAGGATGGCTTCCGCTAACGGTTGCTCAACATGGGTATAGTCAAACGTAAGACCATCCATCATCGAGAAAAAAGCTCCTTTATCGAAGGGATGTCCTTTGGTTATTAATAGAACGTTGGGCTGATTACCTGTCATAGTCCTGGAAGCTGAGTGCGCTTGCGATAGTTAGCAGTATCGCTTTACGATGCAGTGAAGTACAACCGCGCAGCTTTTGCAGGCCAGCAACCTCTGTAATGAATGACCCTATTATTTCTTCGCCCCCCGCCAAACCTAGACCTTCGGCTGGGAAATCGTGGCAACAGACTAAAAGTGAAAATACTCGACTGCAAATATTAGAAGCGACGCTGTACTGCTTCTCGGAGTATGGTTTTCACAACACCACAACGGAGAAAGTATCAAAACAAGCCAAGGTGTCACGCGGCGCCATGCTGCACCATTTCTCGCAGAGAGCGGAATTAGTGCGTGCTGCGGTCGAGCACCTGCACGAAAAGCGGCTTCAGGAGTACGAGCGAGATCTTCGCGCGCTGAATGAAGATGCAAAACATACATTAGTTGCCGAGGGAATCGAGGTGTTTTGGCGACAGCTCCAATCACCATTGTTCGCGATTTATTGTGAATTGCTGGTTGCCGCTAGGACCGACGATGAGTTAAGGCGAACGCTTGCTCCAGCGCAAGAGGCCTTTGAGCGGGCTTGGCAATCTCGATCTCAAACGATNTTCCCTGACCTTGCGTTATCCAAGCAGTTTTGGATCGCAACCGCCGCAACCCGCTATATGCTGGAGGGCATCGCCATCAATACGCAGTCGCGGGGGCGGTCACCCGATAGTTCTTCCACCCAGGAGATGCTGTCGTGGCTGAAGGAGACGGTAAGCGGGTTGTTGAGCGATGTGTCGCGCATTGACCGTAACACCGCGATGAGCGCAAAAGGAGCGAGCAAGAAATAGTTGGAGCAAGTGCCCACGAAATTTGAACAACCGATAGGGAGCAACAGCTCATGAAAATCATCATCTCCGGGACAGTTGATATCGATCCCGAGCAAATGGAAGCGGCAATGACGGCGGCAAAGCCGTTGATAGAGGGCGCGCTCACCCAGGAGGGAATCATGGACTATGACTGGTGCCCTGATCCTTTGACTCCGGGCCGGATACGCGTTTTCGAGCGATGGGAGTCTCAGCAAGCCCTAGAGAACCATTTTAATAACCATTGGTATCAGGACATGCGGGTGGCGTTGGCCCAGTTTGGTATTCGCGGGGCAGACGTCCTGAAGTATCGAATAGATGCAGCTGAGCCGGTTTACGATGAAACAGGTACCGCGCGGGCGGATTTCTTTACGGCGTCAGGCGAGTAAAGACGCAGCTGTTGACAAAACCGTCAGCCTTGACGGTCGACGGATAAAGCCTTCATCATGCGACGGTCAGGTGCGACTCGGTATTTGGAGTCATTGCCTTCGAGAGCAGAGCTCAAAAGGTTGATCCCTTAGCCCGAGGGGGCAGTTTGAATGGTGTCGCAATGGTTGGAAAAGCGATGATGGAGAGCCCTCAGCGGATTTAAAGCCTTAACTGGAAGAGCACTCAAGGCAGAAAGATCACGACTACTGATTACGACTATCAAAGTAGTGATGTTAGGGAAAACGGCGTCGTTCTAATTGAANNGCATNNNGCTTATAGCGCATGAGCAGATCTTGAGAANTAGGGGGCCGCTGGCCAGCGAAGGGTAGGGTAGATGAGAAAGCGTCACAAAACTATGTCGCGAGACGCTGTGACGACAAGGTTCATCAGTGAAGAGATTGATCAGTAAAGAGACTCATTAGTAAATTGTTAGAACAAGCGCCAAGGAATCGAGGCAAAAGGTATGGCTAAGAAACTTACGAACAAGATGCTGCAAGCAATGCATTTGAAGATGGTTAGAATCCGCCGTTTTGAGGAGGAAGCTGGCCGTTTGATGGAGGATGGAAAAATTCCAGGCGCCCTTCATCTTTATGTTGGACAGGAAGCGGTGGCTTCCGGCGTCATGCAGCACCTAGCGGATGATGATTACATCACCAGTACTCACCGAGGACATGGGCACTTGATAGCGAAAGGCGGCGATTTTTCCAAAATGTTCGCCGAGTTGTTTGGTAAGGCGACGGGTTACTGTAAAGGGAAGGGAGGCAGTATGCATATTTCAAATATGGCCCTTGGAATGCTTGGCGCGAATGGCATTGTTGGAGGCGGTCCACCCATCGCTATGGGCGCGGCCTTCTCCAATCGGTTTCGGAGAACAAAGCAAATATCAGTCGCGTTTTTCGGAGATGGGGCGAGCAACGAAGGCAGCTTTCACGAAGCCGCCAATATGGCCGCACTTTACAAACTCCCGTGCTTGTTTGTTTGCGAGAACAACGGGTACGGAGAGTACACNTCTCAAGCGAATCATCAGGCGATTGTCGACGTTGCCGACCGCGCGGCGGGTTACGGCATGCCCGGTGTGGTGGTCGATGGAATGGACGTAGTCGCCGTTTACGAAGCGGCTGGTGAAGCGATTGACCGCGCTCGCAAAGGAGAAGGTCCAACATTACTNGAATGTAAAACNTACAGATTTTATGACCACGTCGGGGTGCGCGGAATGGGGCTGACCTATCGAACTGACGAGGAACTTGAGGAGTGGAAAGCCAAAGACGCGATTCAATCCTTTGAGAAAGTGCTTCTGAAACAGAAAGTCATGACTCAGAAGAAGATTGAACAGGTATATGACGAAGTCAATGCGGACATCGAGCAGGCGATTTCGTTCGCGGAATCATCACCTTATCCTGCACCAGAGGATTTACTAACGGACGTTTACAACCAGGGAGCAACGGCATGAGCGAAGCAGTGAAAACAGAGGGTCGAGCGATTCCCTACGTGCTTGCGATTACCGANGGTGTCCGGCAAATACTAGAAGANCAGGANAANGCGTTCGTAGCGGGCGAAGATGTCGGTGAGGCGGGAAGCGTTTATGGCTACTATCGAGGCCTGATTGATCAGTTCGGTGAGCACCGAATCATAGATACGCCCATCAGTGAAAAGGGCATCATTGGCTTAGGAGTTGGTGCGGCTGCGACTGGATGCCGTCCTATTCTGGACATTATGTTCATGGACTTTTTGGGCGAGTGTATGGACGAAGTCGCTAACCAAATGGCCAAGATGCGATTTATGTTTGGTGGCGGTGCAACTTTACCTATCACCGTTTTGACCATGGCCGGTGCAGGCATGAACCTCGCGGCGCAGCACTCCCAAAGTTGGGAGGCGATCCTGGCACACTTGCCTGGTGTCAAGGTTGTCATGCCCTCGAATGCCTATGATGCAAAGGGTTTAATTATCTCCGCAGCTCGAGATGACAACCCTGTATTTGTTGTCTTGAACAAAGCCAGTCTTGCGATGACGACCGATGTGCCAGAGGAAATGTATGAGGTTCCCATTGGCAAAGCCGAAGTGGTTCGGCAGGGCACAGATTTCACTGTCTTGGCGATGGGCCGGATGGTAGTTGAAGCGCTCGCTGCCGCAAAGACGCTGGAGGCCGATGGATTATCGGTAGAGGTGATCGATATTCGTAGTGTTCAGCCTTTTGACACGGAGACGGCGGTCGCTTCGCTGAAGAAAACGCACCGGGCATTGGTCGTGCACGAGGCGGTGCGGTTTGGCGGGTTCGGTGGCGAGATCGTAGCCCAACTGCAAGAGGAAGCGTTCGATTACCTTGATGCGCCGATTGGCCGAGTCGGGGCACCCTTCTCACCGGTCCCTTTCAGTCCCGCG
>PBWF01000061.1 GCA_002728935.1 Gammaproteobacteria bacterium
ATCGATGTCGAGCACGCCTGATTGAGAACTGGGTATTTCATAGAGCTCCAACCCTAAGAGATTGGCCGACTTCGCAATGGAAATATGGGCTGAAGTCGAAGCGACGACACGACGAATACCTGCCCGCTCACGAGCGGCCCACAGTGCTGTCAAATTAGAGAGCGTCGATCCGGATGTCATCAAGCCGCCGCTCATCCCGAAGCAGGGAGCCAACCACTCCATGAGCCGTATCTCGATCGCTGCTGCTGCAGGCGAGGTGCCGGCGTGGAGTAAATTTTGATTGAGTCTCGCGTTCCATTGCGCCATGACCCACGTGAGCCATGGGGTTGGCGGGTCCATCTGTGCCATCGAATAGGGTTGATCAAGTCTTGCTGCTGCACCCAATACCAGTGGCGCCAGTTTCTCCACGATCTCAGCGCTCGCTGTCTCCTTATCGGGCCAGGATATCGGTAGGTCACGTACTGAGGATGGAATTGTCTCAGTCGCGAGATAGGTTAGGGCCCGCTCCAAGGCCACCATATCGGGCAGGAAATCGTCTTCAAACATGCAGAGCTGCCAAATTAATCTCGCTGAACTCTCTGGGCATGTGTGTAAATATTAGCTCCCGCATCGTTCGTAAAACCAACGAGCGTCATACCACAAGCATCCGCTAGTTCGCAGGCGAGCGATGAAGGAGGACCCACAGCAACCACCATTTCCGCACCAAACACGGCAGCTTTTTGGATGAGTTCAAAACTCGCCCGCCCTGAGAGCAACACACCCTGCCCCGCACTTACCTCAAGCGATCGATCAAAGCCGCGAAGCACGTGAGCGCCGATCAATTTGTCCAAAGCGTTGTGACGGCCGATGTCCTCTCGAATGCCTCGTATCTGACCACTCACATCAAACACGGCGGCTCCGTGAACGCCACCTGACGCATCAAAAAGGGACTGGTGTGAGCGCATTCGCTCGGGAAGTTGTAGCACTGCCCCGAGACTGACACTTAATCGCGAACCAATATCAGCGCCACCACTTGCCATCACCGAGTCGATATTGGTTTTCCCACACAAGCCACAGCTTGATGACGTATAGGTGCTTCTAGCCAGCGTTTCGATGGCAACGGCTGGCTCAATACTGAGTTGGGCCCGAATGACATTATGCTGGTGATCAGCACCTGCGGGAGGGCTACTATGCTCCAGTGCACTCAAGTCAGTTGCACGCTTAATCACGCCTTCCGAAAAAAGATATCCGGCGGTCAGCTCATCGTCCGCACCAGGAGTTCGCATCGTGATAGCAAGCGTCTGCTCAACGAGACTGGGCGTCGCAATGCGTATCTCAAGCGGTGCCTCCACCGCCACATCATCTTCCGCGTGCGTATCAACTCTCTCCCTACAACGGGTAATAGAGAAAGCCCACGTCGAGTACTGCGACGCGCGTGCAATGAACCCAAGCGACATGGGAGCAAGACGCAGATCAATCACTAGGGAGCAGCTCTATTTGTTCCGAATGACGCTCGGCAAATCGCTGCTGCCACGGAGATCGATGATTTGCCGGTGTGACCTCAACCGCAGTCACTTTGTATTCGGGGCAATTGGTCGCCCAGTCGCTCAAGTCAGTGGTTATCACATTAGTGCCGGTCATGGGGTGATGAAACGTCGTGTATACCACCCCTTCCGCCACTGCATCAGATAATTTGGCCCGCAAACTGATTTCGCCCATTCGACTTCGAATAGCCACCCAATCTCCCGATTGAATACCCCTAGTTTCAGCGTCCGCCTCGTGAATCTCAAGAACATCTTCTTCCAGCCAACGGATATTCTCAGTTCGCCGAGTTTGAGCGCCAACATTGTATTGGCTCAGCATACGCCCAGTCGTGAGCAGCAAGGGGAATTTCCGATTTGCTCGCTCCTCTGTGGGTTGATATTCGGTGAGGATAAACATGCCCTTGCCCCGAACGAACTCATGCTCATGCATCACAGGTGTTCCATTAGGCGCATCACTATTGCAAGGCCACTGAACGCTGCCCACCTCATCCAGCAAATCAAAAGAAACCCCCGAGAAGGTCGGTGTTAAGCGAGCAATTTCGGTCATGATTTCACTGGCTGACTGGTACGTCATGGGGTAGCCCAGNGCGGTGGACAGNGCCTGAGTAACTTCCCACTCTGTCATCCCGGTCTTCGGCGCCATGACGGGCCTAACGCGATTAATCCGTCGCTCGGCATTGGTGAAGGTGCCNTCTTTCTCNAGAAACGATGTNCCTGGCAGAAACACATGAGCAAATTTGGCCGTCTCATTAAGAAATAANTCTTGAACAATGACGCAGTCCATTTGACTCAGNGCCGACTCAACGTGCTGCGTGTTCGGGTCTGACTGGGCGATATCCTCGCCTTGTATATAAATGCCTTTGAATCGCCCGTCACAGGCCGCATCCAACATGTTGGGAATCCGAAACCCGGGCTCGTGATGCAGGGTTACGCCCCAATCATCATCAAACAGCGCTCGAACAGCGTCGTCAGCAATCGAACGATAACCTGACAGTTCATGAGGAAAAGACCCCATATCGCAAGACCCTTGAACGTTGTTCTGACCTCGGAGGGGATTGACGCCAACACCGGCTCGACCAATGTTGCCGGTTGCCATAGCGAGATTCGCCATGGCCATGACCATGGTGGATCCTTGGGAATGTTCTGTTACGCCAAGACCATAGTAAATCGCTGCTCGGTCCGCCCTCGCATACTCCCTCGCGGCTGCCCGGATTGTTTCCGCATCCACGCCAACTTGGCTTGCAGTCGTCTCAGGGGCGTTCATTGGGGAACTGGCAAACTCGAGCCACTCTTTAAATGACGGAATATCACAACGCGCTCGAACAAATGCTTCGTCAACGAGGCCTTCAGTTACGACCACGTGTGCAAACGCGTTCATCATCGCGACATTGGTGCCAGGCGTCAGCGCTAGGTGGTGGGCTGCCTCGACATGAGGGGAACGCACTAGGTCAATCCGTAGAGGGTCAACCACAATGAGCGATGCTCCCGCTCGCAAGCGCTTTTTCATCCGTGCGGCGAAGACCGGATGCGCGTCGGTGGGGTTGGCCCCGATCACTAAAATGACGTCCGCTTGACTCACCGATTCAAAATGCTGAGTGCCTGCTGAGGTGCCAAAGGTTTGTTTTAGACCATAGCCCGTGGGCGAGTGACAGACGCGCGCACAAGTATCGACATTGTTATTCCCGAAAGCTGCTCGGATCATTTTCTGGACAACCCAAACCTCCTCGTTAGTGCACCGACTCGACGTAATTCCCCCAATCGACTGGGGGCCATAGTGCTTACGAACCGTTTTCAAACGCTGTGCAGCGAAGTCGATGGCGGTGTCCCAGGACACTGTGCGCCAAGGTTCGCCAACCGATTCGCGTACCATCGGCTCGGTAATCCGGTCTTGGTGCTGCGCGTACCCCCACGCGAATCGACCCTTGACGCAAGAATGACCCTCATTTGCCAACCCGTCTTTGTGCGGC
This sequence comes from Gammaproteobacteria bacterium, assembly GCA_002728935.1. The sequence continues at coordinate 3,491 of PBWF01000061.1, forward strand.
ACCATACGAACGACCTGGTCACCTTTCACCTCGGCTTTGAATGAGCAACCAACGCCACAGTAAGCGCATGTCGTCAGCACGCCCCGATCGGGGACACCCTGCTCAATGACGGTATTCTCCATGAGCGTTGCGGTCGGGCACGCTTGCACACAGGCTCCACAGGAGACGCAATCGCTGTCAAAGAATTGATCTGCGCCCGTTTTGACGCGGGACTGAAACCCTCGACCTTCAATCGTGAGCGCAAACGTGCCTTGAATGTCTTCGCACGCGCGAACGCATCTGGAACACACAATGCATTTACTAGGGTCATACGTGAAATAGGGGTTGGATGAGTCTTTCTCTTCCTGGGTGTGGGATGAGCCGCCTTGATAACGTACCTCACGAAGACCCACCTGTCCTGCCACGTCTTGGAGTTCACAATCTCCATTGGCGGAACAGGTGAGGCAATCCAAGGGATGATCTGATATGTACAGTTCCATCACGCTTCGCCTCAATTGAGCGAGGTCTTGGGTTTCGGTCTTTACCACCAAACCTTCGCTAACGGGCTCGGTGCACGAGGACACCGGATTCTTTCGCCCGTCCACTTCGACCAAGCACATGCGGCAAGATCCAAATGCTTCTAGGGAGTCGGTGGAGCAGAGTTTGGGAATGGGAATATCTGCATGAAGTGCAGCACGCAAAATGGAGTCCCCCGATCGGGCCTCAACCTGCTGACCATTGATCACCAACCTGACGCGTTCGCCCCCGCCTTTTGGCGTGCCTAAATCACGATCTGCGAGTCTCATCCGCCTTGGACCTCATTGTCTGATTCGAATGCTGCGATGGCAGGCCGCAACGCTGACCGCACGGGAATAGGTGTCATGCCCCCCAGCTGACAAAGACTCGCACGCTCCATGACATCGCACAAATCGTCCAACAAACGAATCCGATCCTCTGAGACGCCATCTCGTTGGATCGCTTTCAACAGTTCTTCTCCACGCGTCGCGCCTAATCTGCAAGGGGTGCACTTCCCGCAGGACTCGATCGCGCAGAATTCGAAGGCTGCCCGAGCCCGCTCGACCAAATCGACTTGATCGTCAAACACCACGATGCCGCCATGACCAATGCCTGCGCCGATCGCCTGCATGGCCTCATAAGTGAGCGGCGTGTCGAATGCCTCAGGCAAAAGATAGGCGCCGAGCGGGCCTCCCACCTGAATCGCGCCAATTGGACGACCAGTCAGGGTGCCACCACCATAGCGTTCAATCAGCTCTCGAAGCGGCAAGCCGAAAGGGATCTCAACGATACCGCCATGCCTCACGTTACCGCTCAATTGAAAAGGCATGGTGCCCGTTGAGGCGCCCTCGCCAAAGCTCGCATAACTCGCCCCGCCCTGGCGGACAATCCATGGCACTGAGCAAAGGGTGAGTACGTTATGGACCAGTGTCGGCTGCCCCATCAATCCTTCCTTGGCAGGCAGTGGCGGTTTGGCACGGATCAATCCACGCTTACCCTCCAGACTCTCAAGCAGGGACGTTTCCTC
>PBWF01000062.1 GCA_002728935.1 Gammaproteobacteria bacterium
GTACGCCTTAAATCTTCGTATCTCTTTAACGCGACTGGAATATTTGAATCTTGAACCAAACATGCTGATAGCACAGCACCGTCTTCGATTGCCATGGCAGCGCCTTGCGCCATAAAAGGCAGGGTGGGGTGGCAAGCATCGCCAAGTAAGGTCACTCGACCTTGTCCCCAAGATGGCATCGGCGGACGGTCAAACAACGCCCACTTGTACAGTGAATTTTTGTCGGCGGCCTCAATTAGTGTTTGGATATCTCCGTGCCACCCGCTGAAATCAGCCTTCAGTTCTTCTAAGTCACCGGGTTCGGTCCATGACTCAACCTCCCAACCCGCTTTCTCGACGACGCAAACACAGTTCACCAGGGTGCCGCCTTTCACGTAGTAATGAACAAAGTGCTTTCCTGGCCCCCACCAGGCGGTCGACATCGGGCGCACCATGCCTTCTGGTAGAGCCGATGTAGGGACTACTGCCCGCCATGCGACATTGCCGGTAAAGGTGGGCTTTTCTTCGCCCCATAGGGCCGCTCTGATCTCTGAGTGGATACCATCCGCGCCGATGAGTACATCCCCATAATGGGTGTTGCCCTTGATGGTCACGCTAACGTTGTCCTCCGTCTCACGATAGTCAACGATTCGCGCATCAGTGTGCAAAGAAACTAGGTCGTTTTGATTCGCTGCTTTAATCAGAACAGCTAAAAGATCGCCGCGGTGGATGTGGTAATAAGGTGAGCCAAACTTGTCTGAGGCGGCAGCACCTAATGCGGATTCAGCGATGACCTTGCCAGACCTCCAGTCTCTAAATTGGGTGCCCTCTGGCAGAAACCCATGGGACAGCAGATCCTGCGCTAGGCCTAGATAGTGCAGTACTCGAGAGCAATTCGGCGAAAGCTGAATACCAGCCCCGACCTCTGAAAAGGTGGATGCTTGCTCAAAGACCTCAACTCGAATGCCCTGCTCAGCCAGACAAAGCGCAGCGGTTATGCCACCGATTCCTCCGCCAGCGATCAGGACGTTCATTGGTTCGGTCTCGAGCCCTGAGGGTGTCGATAGTCGGGGAGCGAAAAGGGTCTTGCGGAATGCATGCTANCGGCNGCTCATCATGATTCGGGTNCGNTTCTNCCGTCATAGGCGATCTTGCCNCCCACNATGGTCATNACTACNTTGGCATTCAGGATATCGNNNGCAGGAACGGTCATTANGTCTCGGTCAAANACGGTGAAGTCCGCGTACTTNCCGACCTCGATGGACCCNCNAAGATGNTCCTGAAAGGCGCCGTAGGCNGGCCATATCGTAAACATCTTAAGTGCTGTTTCTCGAGAGACTGCCAGCTCAGGGTGCCAGCCGTCNCCCGACGTTCCATCCAATCGCTTTCGCGCAATCGCAGCATAGAATTCAATTCGGGGNTCGCCTAGTTCCACAGGTGCATCCGAGCCCCCTAGAATTTTTAATCCTTTATCGACGAGGTCCTTCCAAGGGTAGGCATATTGCAGCCTATCGGAACCCAGTCTGGCTGGAGCGAAATTAAGGTCGCCGATCCCGTGACTAGGCTGCATAGATGGCANGATCCCCAGTGAGACAAAGCGATCTTGATCACCTGGTTGAATGATTTGCGCATGTTCGAGGCGCCAGCGTAAGTCATTGCTAGCCCATTCAGACCGAGGGGTGGCGGTGAAGGCCTCGTCATACCAATCTAGTAGCGAGCGAACAGCGCGATCGCCGATAACGTGCGTTTCGATCTGTACGCCGTCGGTGAGTGCCTGATGAAGAATCGGCATGAGTGTTGATTTTGGTGTTCTGCCCATGAAGCCGTTGTGATCGCTATCGGCGTAGTTGTCGATGAGCGCTGCGCCGCGAGAACCGAGTGTGCCATCAATAAACACCTTGATGCCTCTGACATCGAGGAAATCATCATCAGTTTTTTCTCGGCCCCGCTTGAATCGCTCCATCGCTTCCGAGACCGGCACCGCGACGTAAACCCGATGGGTCATATTCCCTTCTTGATGGATGGTCCTCAGGAGGTCTACTAAGCGATAGGACATGCCCGCGTCCTGCGTTTGNGTCCACCCCATGGCAGCATTTGCCTTAAGGCCTCGGATTAAATTGTCTTTGAGGTAGTCGTCTGTGTCGTCAGGCAAAATGGCGCGAAACGGTTTCATGGCATTACCGAGTACATACCCCGTAGGTTCTCCGTCCTCATTTCGATCGAAGCGGCCACCTTCGGGATCCAGTGTGGCTTTGGTGACCCCAGCAAGCTTCAGGGCGGCAGTATTTACCAATGCGGACACGCCGTCGGCCCGCGGCATGAAGAGAGGTTTTTTCTCGGTAAACGGGTCGACATCGTGTTTGGTGAGAAACCGCTGTTGATCGGTCCATTCCCGTTCGATCCAGCCNCGTCCTAAAATCCACTCATTTTCGGGTATGGCCTTTGCCCATTGCTCAATAGCCCGCACAGTGCCNGAGAGGGTATTGANTCCAAAGAGACTCAAGGTTTTAGTTCGCCGGCCCACCCCCTCTAAGTGTTGGTGCGCATCGGTAAAACCTGGATAGACTGCACTACTCTCGAAATTTAGGACCCTGTAACCATTACAGGCGCTGGCGACGACCGCTTTCCTGGAGCCAACCGTTGCGATCTTGTCCTGTGCGATGGCGACCGCTTCAACCGTTGGGGCTACATCAGTGGATGTGTAAATTTTTTCGGCAGTAAGAATTAGATCTATGGCGACACAGTCCTGGTCTTCATGCTCTGCAACGAGTTGCAGCGGAGCGGCCCATAATCCTAGGCCCACCAAAACAGTACTCAACGAATGCTGTTTGAAGTGCTTTGTTCCAATCTGGCCGCGCCATGTTTCAATCGCGCGAATCAACGCAGTGATGGTAGGAAGAAAGAGCATTTAGGCGGTTCCCAGAAGTCTTAAAAACGATCATGTCAGGGGAATGCTGCTCATCGAAAGGGATTCGTACCTGATAGATTCGGCGAACAGCTTGCTCAGGGTATAGGGTATCTGGGAACGCTGTAAACCCGGCATTGATGCGCCGGGGAACGCCTCATCAGAAACTACTATCGGCTTCACCTAATTGCAGGACATGAGAGCCAAGACTTACTAGTTCTGATGTCTAATAACCTGTCCCTCAACCATAAAGATGACTTCTTCGGCAATGTTTGTGCATAAATCGCCAATTCTCTCGAGATTTGATGAGATCGTTGCCATCGACATTGCGCTATTCACCAGTGAGGGATTCGCCTCAATCGTCTCTCGCACGATGTCGTAGGTTTTAGCGTTTAGATCATCGACGATATCGTCCATTTCAACGACCTTGCGCGCAATGGTCGGGTCCTGGCCCACGAGTGCGTCAAGACTTAGCGCAACCATCTTCTGGATAGCGGTTGTCATTTCATCAATTGGGAGGCTAATGGAAAGTTCTGGGCCTTCGATGAGTGCTTTGACCCGGTGTGAGATGTTGACTGCTTGGTCNCCCATTCGCTCCAAGTCATTGTTGACCTTCATGATCACAATAATGAATCTNAGATCGATGGCCACCGGTTGATGGAGNGCTAGGATCTTTAAGCAGTTCTCCTCTATGTCGACCTCGAGCCCGTTGATTTGCTCCTCTGATTCAAGGACGGATTGGAGTTGTTGTTCGCTCTTGGTTCTCAGAAACTCAATCACCGACTGGGTGCTGCTCTGGACAAGTGAACCAAGATGAACGATGTCTTTTTTAAGGCTGTCTAAATCTCGCTCTAAATGAACAGTCATACTGACTCCTAACCGAAACGGCCGGTGACATACTCTTCTGTCCGGCTCTCTTTTGGTCTAGTAAATACTTGATCGGTCTCGCCAAACTCCACCAGCACACCGTTTTCCATGAAGGCGGTGTAGTCAGAGACTCTCGCGGCTTGTTGCATATTGTGAGTCACAATTACGATAGTGAATTTCTGTTTTAACTCAAATANCAAATCTTCGATTCTTGCCGTAGAAACNGGATCTAGTGCNGAGCANGGTTCATCCATCAGAATGACCTCCGGCTCCATGGCAAGTGCGCGAGCGATGCAGAGTCGCTGTTGTTGGCCNCCTGAGAGATTCAGAGCAGAATCGTCTAAGCGATCAGCGACCTCGTCCCATAGTGCTGCTTGTTTGAGAGCATTCTCCACTCGCAGNTCGGAGCTGCCTTCAAGACCNTTAATATTGGGCCCCCANGCAACATTCCTAAAAATCGACTTAGGAAAGGGATTCGCTTTCTGGAACACCATCCCAATTCGCAGCCTGACTTCAACTGGGTCGACAGAGTCGTGATAGAGATTCTCGTTATTGAAGAGGATCTCCCCTTTGTGGGTCACACCGTCGATAAAATCATTCATCCGGTTAAGGGAGCGCAAGAACGTGCTCTTGCCACAACCGGAAGGTCCAATGATGGCAGTGATCTTTCGCTCGTATATTGGCAGTGACATTGATTTAACTGCTTCATTGTCTCCGTAAAAAATCGAGAGGTTGTCTGCATTTAAGATGGGGTTGAGCGTGCTCATTTCCGGGAACCTCTGTATCGAATATAGACGGCAACGGCATTCATTAGCAGTAGCACAGTTAGGAGAACAATGATTCCNCCTGCCGCTAGTTCATGAAATGTCTCTTGTGGCCGAGCAGTCCAGTTGAAAATTTGTATGGGTAGCGCTGTAAATTCGTCCATTGGGCTCTCGGGTAAGAAGGCAACGAACGTAAGTGCGCCGATCATGATGAGAGGAGCAGTTTCACCGATTGCTCGCGACAGCGCCAGAATGATTCCTGTCAAAATGCCAGGTAGTGCTGAAGGTAGAACGTGGGCGCGCACGACTTGCCAACGGGTCGCACCAAGCGCGAAGGCAGCTAATCGCAAAGAATTTGGAACTGACCGAATAGCCTCTTTCGCTGCGATAATAATTACTGGGAGAATGAGTAAAGACATGGTCAAGGCCCCAGCTATGACGCTTCGCCCTAGGCCGAAAAACCGTACAAAAATGGCAAGCCCAAGAATACCAAAAACAATGGAAGGCACNCCTGCTAGGTTGGCGATATTGATTTCAATAAAATGAGTCAATCTATTTTGAGGGGCATACTCTTCCAGGTAAATCGCTGCAAGAACACCCGTTGGGATAGCAATTAAGGCGGTGAAAGCGACGAGCCATATAGTTCCAACGAGCGCTGACTTGATGCCTGCCTTTTCAGGGAATCTAGAGGGGAATGAGTTCAGAAACTGAGCATCAACCCAACGATAGCCATCCACAAATACGTCATANAGAAGNAGCGCAAGTATAAGAACAGCCAGTCCTGTTACTCCAGCGCAAATCCGCTCGAATAGGCGCGAGCGGAAACGCCGTTTTTGCAGTCGGTCATTCACTTTTTTTGAACGTAGTGTATCTGAGTGGATCACTCGTATACCTCCCGAAAGCGCCGCATGACCCATGTGCCTAGGATATTGAGCAAAAGGGTGCTAACAAAGAGTACTGAGGCAACCGCAAACAGTGTCTGGTAGCTTAAGCTGCCGGAAGGGGTGTCCCCCAAGCTGACTTGCACGATATAAGCGGTCATTGTCTGGATAGATTCCAGCGGATTCACGGTTAGGTTTGGAGTTGCACCCGCTGCAAGGGTAACGGCCATGGTTTCACCGATGGCCCTTGACACTGCTAAAACGAATGCCGCAAAAATTCCAGAAAGACCTGCGGGTACAACGATACGGGTGGTCACCTCATAGGAGGTAGCTCCCAGCGAATAACCCCCATGCCGTAGNGCCTCAGGCACNGCTCGGAGCGCATCATCACAAAGCGACGCGACCATAGGTAACACCATTANGCCGACTACGATTGCGGCGCTTGCGGCATTAAACACCTGTGTCTCAGGTAAAATTGTTCGAAGAAATGGCGTAATGAAAGTCAGTGCGAAGTAGCCGTATACGACCGTGGGGATNCCTGCCAGGATNTCCAAAACTGGCTTCACTACAGATCGAGTTTTGTGACTCGCATATTCACTCAAGTAGATTGCGCTGGCGACCCCGATTGGTAACGCNACGATGGCAGCTCCAACCACGATGAGCATAGTGCCAGCAACTAGCGGGAGTATGCCGTAGTGCTTAGGCTCAAGGAGTGGCGTCCAACGTGTACCAGTCAGGAAGTCTAGAAAAGGTACGGTCTCGAAAAACGCGAGCGTTTCCTCTACTAAAATATAGATTACAGCCGCTGTCGTGATTACTGAAACGAATGCGCACACGAAGAAAAGTTTCTCCAGCGCCCATTCATTCCAGCGTACCTTTTTCGCGCTTAGGCTAGCCATTCACCCCTCGTNTCAAACCGCGGTGATGCAGTTGCTATTACTGTGACGTCTCTGTCAGCATTGGCAGTGGAGTTTCCCCGTGATAGCTAGACCCAGCTGTTCTCGTATCCACGCGTGTTTTTGCCAGCTGATAGCTTTCCTGCGGTAACGATATGTATCCCACTTCTTGCGCCAGCTGACCGGCGGATTCTAAATAAAAAGACACGAAATCGGCAACTTGTTTTTTGTCCAAGGCACTGGCGTTGATGTAAATGTAAATCGGCCGGGACAATGGCGCGTAGGTGCCTTCGTTTATTGTTTTTGGTGTTGGCGATATCGGACCAGTTCCACCATCAATCGGCACCGCCCTCAACTTGGACTGGTTCTCAAGGTAGTACGCGAAGCCAAAGTAACCGAGGGAGTACAGATCGCCGGAAATGCCTTGCACCAGTACGTTGTCATCCTCGCTCGCGGTGAAGTCAGGCCTTGAAGCTTGCTCCTTGCCGTTGATCGTGCCCGTGAAGTAATCGAAGGTTCCTGAATCTGTGCCTGGACCATAGAGGCGGATGGGTTCGTCAGGCCATCCGTCGCGAACGTCTNTCCATGTGGTGACTGCGGATTCGGGCTCCCATATACGTTTGAGCTCACCAGTTGTTAAGAAATCAACCCATGTGTTCTCTGGATTAACGACAACTGACAAGCCATCAAAAGCGACAGGGATTTCAAGCACTTGAATCCCCTTTTCATTGGCTTGTTCGAACTCGCTTTCCTTAATAGGTCGCGACGCTGCGTTAATGTCTATTTCTTCGTTCAGAAATTTTTTGAATCCGCCGCCGGTTCCAGATACTCCGACAGTTACTCTCACTCTAGGAGCCTCGGTTAGGTACTCTTCTGCCACGGCTTCGCTGATTGGGAAAACGGTACTTGATCCGTCCAGCCTCACGGGGCCACTTAATTGTTCCGCTTCCAACTCGCTGGTGGGTGCGTCGGAGCCGCCGCAAGCAACTAGCGTCAGTAAGGCAAAAAAAGGAATTAGGTATCGCATNAGCTTCTCCTNCAAAGTGTTCGACGAGGCTATTAACCTCGAATTTTATTAAGGTAAGGTTAAGAACGAATTAATTACTCGTTCAGACTCTTGTTGCCCAAAGTTAGGCAGCGACCTCAGGCCCAAAAACAGCAAACATTGTCGACCGATATTGCGCTTTCGTTAAAATTTGTACTCGACACCCAACGAAGTAGTACGACTGCTCGAGGATTGATCATAATCCCAATGGTACAGATAGACCTTCGCTGTTTTGGCAAGTTTTCTTTCAATCCCAACATGCCAACTCCGAGCATCGGGTTTTAANATGTCGGACTGTCCGAACTGAGACTGGAGCTTGTACTGGTTGACCTTGTAGCTGATTCCCATACTAAATCCAGATTCGCGATCGGCTCCCTCTTGATCAAGCCTTTTAGATTGTTGCGCAATACCAGAGATTTGAAGCGCACCAANGGTATAAACCAGACTCAATCGTTGGGAATCGAATACTTTGTTCTTTGCCAGGGAAACATCGTTTTTNCGCATCTTTGAGTCGTTCGCGAAAGCGACGTAGAGGCCCTCTGTTGTATAGGTTGCCGAAAATGACGAAGAAGCGTCGTTGAGGTCGTCGCTTGGAACATATGCGGCTTGAAACTTGAAGCCGTTGATCGCGGGCGAGTGGTAAAAGAATGATTCCTTCGCGCGAACCTCACCTGAAATCAACTTTTTGACATCCCCCGCCTGATCGTTGAAGAAGTCAGCTTTGCCTTGAGATCGCTTCATCGGTGTGTCGTGGTTGCCGAAAAAGAATTTTCCGAGATTAGTTTCCAGGCCCACGAAGGTGTTTCGCATACTGAAAAGTTCGTCCGCATTTAGTCCCCCATGTATTGGATCAACCTCTTGCTCGATCTGATAAATGATTGAAATAGTCTCGCTTAGTGGCGCCTTCCCTTTGACCCCCACACGCGATACCCAGCTCTGAAAATCGCTTTCACCGTCCGATACACGGTCGTACGCGACGTTGACTTCGCCATAAAATTTCGCATCCAACTCAAGGGCGAATGATTGGGATACTCCCGTAATTAGGTAAAGAAAAAAGGCAGATTGAATTAAGATTTTATGGCTCATCAAANAAATATCCTTTAAATAAGNCCNCAAATNTAAGGTGGCAACATTAAGTNTTTCTTATGAGAACATTAATTTTTGGTTAAGAAAAAAGGTCTGGGAGAGCACCAGTCGNTCAGAGCTTCAGTGCTAATTGATCTCAGCCATATTGTTTTGAGAGCATAGAGTTGGAGGTCCAAGTCGGCTGGTCGGTTTATAGGTTGAGCTGTGGAAGAGCTGAATCTGAGGGCATTATACGAGGGCGAGTGATAACCTCCCCGCATTAACAAAACTGAGGTGAAGATATGGTGATCAGGAATCTATTTCTTTTCGCGAGTGTTGGTTTGCTATCAACATCGATTGCTCAAGCCGCTCCCATCATCCTGCCCGGAGCCCCAGGACAAGGCGTGCAGGAGTTGACGCCAGAGGAGGCGATAGAAATCGCAGACACTAGCTACACACGAGATGATGCGATGTTCATGAAGGACATGATTCCCCATCATCAGCAAGCGGTCCTGATGGCAGAGCTGGTCGAAGAGAGAACCAACAATGAAGAGGTAAAAGAGATTGCTGGCCGCATCTTAACCGCGCAGGCCGATGAGATTGTGTTCATGACGGGTTGGCTGTCAGAGCGCGGCGAGCAGGTCCCTTCACCCCATGATGCTCATCATATGCATACATCTCACGACATGGCGGGGATGGCATCGCCTGAAGACTTAGAGAGACTGCGGGCTTCTGAGGGCGTTGAATTCGATCGCCTGTTTCTCACGCTAATGATTGCCCATCACGAGGGTGCGCTGGAAATGGTCGAGGAGTTGCTGGATCAACCGGGCGCCGCCTATGACCCGGTCTTGTTTGAGTTCGTGAATGATGTGGATAAGGATCAGTCTTCTGAAATCGATCAGATGAACAAGATGTTAGTTGCCTTGTCGCCTGACCCCCGAGCGAATCTGGCCGCTGGGTTTGAGGATGCAGAGGAAGCAATACTCAACATGACCCTTATTGCAGCACTACCAAAGCCTCCAGGGTTCTTTGACCCTAAAAATCCCGCTGGTATGCCACTTGCTAAGCCNAAAAAAGAGGATGANGAANCCNCTCCTGATACGTTGCCTGAGGTTCACGAAGACCATCATCAGACTCACGNTGAGCNCATTGGTGGGATGCCTGCCGACAGTNCAGANCCTAGCGATGACCTTGCAAGCGATGGAGANGAGAGCAAGGCCGCTGACTCCCAAGATGAGCAAANTAATGATGACAACGAGTGGAGCGATCGCTCTCCGCTCCTCAGCTTTTCAAATACCGATATGGCGTTTAGCCGAGACGTATTGGTTGCGGGTAGCTATCACGGATTTAACGTTTATAAGCTTGCNGCAGACGGTTTGCCGGATCTTCTAAGCTCGGTGGTATGCCCGGGAGGGCAAGGGGACGTTTCCATCGTTGGGGACCTGTTGATCATGAGTGTGGAGCAAACTCGTGGCCGGGTGGATTGCGGGCTTGAGGGCGTGAGTGAGGACGTTAGTCCAGAGCGGTTTCGCGGGATACGCATTTTCGATATCAGTAATCTCGAGCGTCCTGTTCAGGTAGGCCAGGTGCAAACNTGCCGGGGCTCGCACACCCACTCCGTGGTTTCTGGGCCGGATCAAGCCGGTTCGATCATCGTTTACAACTCTGGTACGTCACGTATCAGAGAGAATGAGGAGCTCGATACCTGCTTTGGCGCTGAGCCCGGTGATGATCGAACGGCTCTCTTTCGAATTGACGTGATAGAGATTCCCGTCGCAGATCCTTCAAAGGCTCGGATCATCGATAGCCCAGCGGTATTCGCAGATCCTGAGACAGGGAGGCTAGCCGGCCTATGGCAAGGCGGTGATCATGGTGATGGCACCCAGGAGACGTCAGAGACTGATCAATGTCATGACATCACCGTTTTTCCTGAGGCGAATATTGCCGCAGGGGCGTGTTCCGGAAACGGGATTATTTTTGACATCACAGACCCGAGGAAGCCGGAAAGAATCGACGCAGTGTCTGATAAAGGGTTTGCTTACTGGCATTCTGCGACCTTCAATAATGACGGAACCAAGGTGCTCTTCACTGATGAGTGGGGTGGCGGAAGTCGACCCAGGTGCCGTAGTTACGACCCGCTAGATTGGGGTGCTGACGCNATTTACGACATTGTCGATGGCAAACTCGAGTACCGCAGCCACTTCAAAATTCCGGCTCCTCAAGTCGAAGAAGAAAACTGTGTTGCGCATAACGGCTCGGTAGTGCCGGTTCCAGGCAGGGATATCTTCGTTCAGGCNTGGTACCAGGGCGGGCTCTCGGTGATTGATTTCACCGATTCTCAAAACCCCNTCGAGATTGCCTATTTTGACCGAGGACCCATTAATGATGAGCACCTCATCCTAGGGGGCTATTGGTCGACCTACTGGTACAACGGAAAGATTTACGGAACCGAAATTGCGCGCGGGCTCGACGTGCTCTCGCTTTTGCCGAGCGAACACTTAACTGATCACGAGATTGCAGCCGCGTCGATGGCCAACCAGGGAGCGGTCTTTAATCCTCAGCAGCAACTGAGGATAACTTGGCCGACGCATCCTATGGTGGCCCACGCGTATCTGGATCAGCTTGAGCGTGACCGTGCGCTGCCTGAGGATTCGGTGCTGCAGTTACGGTCAGCGCTCGANCAAAGTGTGAATCAATGGGAAACGGGTGCGCGCGATAGACGGCTCGCGGAAACACTCGCGGCCGTACAGCAGGGGTTGATCGCGATAAGCGCAGATGGCTTGGTAGCGAATCGCGTTAGTGCTCTTAGCGACCAACTGAGTGCTATTGCCGCACGCTTCCAGTAAGGAAAGCGANCCCTGGCTAGAATTCGACTGACACAGCCCAGAAAAANCGGAAAAATCAAAGGCCTTTTCGTGCTCTCCGCCGCTCAACCTTTTGAGCCATAGAGGGCGCGCGCCCGGGCGTGCTCCAAGGGCATACTGCCAAGCATAATGCGCAGCCGTGGTGCTCATTGAAAAAAGGCAGGCACTTGTCGAAATCGACATACCATTTCTCCACCCCGCGGACCAATTGCTTCTCATCGGTGATCGCTCCAGCGGGGCAGTCACGTTCGCAAATCTGGCAGTTCAGGCAAATGTCGTCGACATTCAACGTGTCTTGCTGATCCTCGATTAAGGGCATCTCCGTTAGTACCGAAGCTAGGCGAAACGAGGCGCCATAGCGACGATTAATGATGGATCCATGCTTGCCGAGCTCACCAAAACCGCAGGCCAGCGCCGGCGGAATCAAATTGACCGGCCCCGCCATCGGGCCGCAGTGGCCTTCTGCGTCAAAGCCCTGGGCTCTTATCCAATCCGCTAAATCTCTCGCGATTCGCTCGCCGCGGGTGTATTGCCTAACGACCTCGCTTGAGGCCAGAGGCTCTGGCGCCGAACTCAATATCTCATGGTCCATAANGACCCCCAGCATAATGATCCAAGGCTTATCAGTCTTGCAGCCCTCAAAAATCCACAGAGGGTCCATGGATGCGATTCCGATAAGTTCTGCTCCTAGGGCTGCGGCTTTTTCGTGGACTTTCTTATGCCACTCAGTGGGATCGTCCTGAATGGCGGGCGCAGCAATNTCAACTGGCTCACGACTCTGGATGGCCGTGCGCTCCTCAAGCATTTGCTCGCGNCCCGGGGCNGGATTTTTTNCGCTGTGTGCCCCCATCCATTNTTGTAGATGACCATGGGGCGTTGCATCTGGTGCGTGCCAATAGATGGGGCTCGGCGGCCTGACCTCTGTTTCGCCCAAGCCNTTGATGGTGTTACCTGAGATATCNGGCCAGAGTCGCATTTGATCCGGATCNGGCTGGAAATGCTGTTTTTGTACAGGACGACGCATTCGGCACTCTCGCATAGAACANAGCAGANATAANGTACGCAATAGATGAAGACTGATCAAGTGTGACAGAANGGAAGGTGCTCCCCCAGTTGCAGCGAAGCGTCCCAGAAGTGTAGCCGCGAGCACCNCACCAAGTTNGGTTCGATCTTTGATCTGACATATTCGACGCGTGCAGGCTTTTTCGGCAAACTGTCGGTTCGTTTTCACTTAGGTCATCGATATGGAAGATGTAGTAATTGTTGATGCCGCTCGCTCAGCGGTAGGCAGAAAAAATGGCACATTGGGGCTCGTGCACCCATCCGATACGCTCGGGCCTGTGATGATGAAGCTCCTCGAGCGCAACGGAGTCTCGCCTGACACGGTGGATCAGATCATCGGTGGCTGCATCAATAAACTCGCCGCACAAGGCATGAACATCACTCGAACAGCCTGGCTCTCTCACGGCGGTGCAGAAGGCACGCCCTGTATCACCATTGATTCTCAGTGTGGTTCCTCTCAAGAGGCGGTTCATCTGGCGACGAGTCAATTGCGCGCTGGTATGGCGGACGTCGTGATGGCTTGCGGCGTAGAAAACATGTCCCGTTTGCCGATTGGTTCCGACTCGGTCGGCCTTGCGCCAGAATTGGGTAAGCCCGTGTCCCGCTCCTACTTTGAACAGTACGAGTTCACCAGCCAGTTCGAAGGTGCGGAGCGAATGGCTGAAAAGTATCAGTTGACCAGAGGCGACACGGATGCATTTGGCCTAGAGTCACAACAGCGAGCCAGACGGGCGATTGATTCGGGCCACTTTGAATCCCAAATTATTCCGTTAGAGGTGCCTGTATTTGGGCCAGACGGTAAGCGCACCGACGACAGCGTGATGTTCAAAACGGACGAGGTTCCGAGGGAGACGAGTCTTGAGGCACTTGGTGAATTGAAGCCAGTGGCTAGAAAGGATGGTGTCCATACTGCTGGAACGTCATCACAAATTGCAGATGGTGCGGCGGCGGTGTTACTTATGACTGCCTCAAAAGCTGCCGAGCTGGGTCTTAAGCCGATGGCGAGGGTGCTTGATGCGCAGCTGGTAGGGTGCGATCCGGTCCTTATGCTCGAAGGCCCAATCCCAGCGACCGAGAAAATGTTGGATAAAACAGGACTTTCGATTTCAGATATTGACGTTTTCGAAGTCAACGAGGCATTCGCATCTGTTGTTTTGTCTTGGGCGAAAACTGTTGGTGCGGGCATGGACAAAGTGAACCCCAACGGCGGCGCGATCTCTCTCGGTCATCCATTGGGTGCGACGGGCTGTTTTCTGACCACGAAGGCGGTGCATGAACTGCAGCGGACCGGGGAGGAATACGGCCTCATTGCGATGTGTTGCGGCGGTGGTCTTGGCACTGGAACGATCATTCAGCGAATCGACTAGCTCGAACAATCCTCTGAAAAGGGTTGGCGAGGCTAACGACTGAGCGTCTGCGGCCTGTTAATCCTTTTTTATCCTGCCTCAACGTCTAAAGCGGTACCGGGTCCACAACGAAGCTGGGGCGATCGGCTGCGATCTTCACCCGAACCTCTCCGTTCTGTCCATTCTCGCACAGATCAAAGACCTCCTCTGCCAGCATACGCGCCGGCATCATCGGTCTAGATTTGAAGTCAGGTGGCACGATGGCAGTGTCTACCACACCAGGACAAATCGCGTTGATCCGAACCTTTGAACCAGAGTTCGCGGCAGCGACGGCTCGCGTGAGTCCGATGACCGCATGTTTGGTTGCGGTGTAGAGGGGATCCACGGGAACGAAAGCTAGCCCGGCAATGGATGCTGTGACAGTGATACAGCCTCCGTGTTCTTGCATGGTCGGCAGAAAGGTTTGGAGGCCGTTGAATACTCCGTCAAGATTTACACCCATGATTTTGCGGTACGCGTCAAGCGGCACGGTTTCAATCGGTTGGTATGGCTCACCAGGAGTGGACGTCATGATTCCGGCATTGAGGTGGGCAAAATCAGGCACTCCGAGTTCCGCCGTGCATCTGGATGCCGCAGACTGAACGCTTTGAGGGCTTGCGACATCGCACTCGANACCAATGCCGCCAATCGATCGGGCCACTGTCTCCGCTTTTTCTCGATCAATGTCGCAGACGGCAACCAGGAATTGATGCTCNGCGAGCAGGCGGCACACCTCCTCGCCGATACCNGANGCACCCCCTGTGACTAGGGCAACCNTNTGCTCCATATTGCGGCTCCTTAGGNTCAATCAGTTNNTCAGTTAAAAACCCTANCAGANTNNANCGNAACTGTAACCGGCTCCCCNAACCACCTTGATGCNTTCAAAATAANCAGNNCTGAGTAGGCGANTGGCTTGCNCANGGCNGGCATAGTGTGGCCAGATGAGNGCNCGNCAATGANGCGACCGACGANGTTGCCAANGCGATGACCTTTCAGTTTGATCAAGACACGCGTATCGAAGCGATTGGTGATGGGCGNTACNGAGGCGTCATGACCGACGGCTGGAACATTGGCGAAAATCCCAATGGCGGCTTTTTGCTTTCTATTATTTCCGCGGCTTTCTCGGGAGAGGTGAGCCATCCGGATCCCATTTCTTTTACCACGCACTATCTGAGGCCAGGACTCTCCGGCCAACCGTTTGAAGTGGACGTTGAAGTCTTGCGAGTCGGGCGGTCGTTGACGACGGCACGCGCGATGCTCATTCAAGATGGTTCCGTAAGGCTCGTATCCATGGCTGCGTATTCAGATCTCATGCAATCAGTGGGTGTCGATGCGGACATCTCCATTGCCCCGATCGAGATACCGCCGCCCAAGGATTGTGTCTCTCGTACGGGAGATATACAGGGCATCGATATCCCGATGATGAGTAAGGTAGATGTGCGGCTTAATCCGCAGCAGATGAATGCTGGCCCGCATCAAGTGCCCAAATTATCGGGATGGATTCGGCACAAGGATCATCGCCCGGTGGATGTTCGCTCGCTCCTTCTCTTCAGTGACACTTTGCCCCCATCGACCTTTGTCAAACTCGGTAACGTCGGTTGGGTTCCTACGATTGAGCTCACCATTCACGTTCGACGACGCCCAGCCGATGGTTGGGTGCTCGCTGAATTCCAAACCAGTGATTTGAGGGAAGGTAGGATGATCGAAACGGGTTGCCTATGGGATAGCAATGGTCAGCTCGTCGCTCAATCAAGGCAGGTCGGGTTGGTGATGAGCCGCGATGGGTGAGACTGTACCCGCGGCGACAATCATTGGCCTAGTCACCAATCCGCGCGGCGATTTGATACTCAGTCCTGTTTATCCCTCTGCTGAGATCTCTTGTAACCGATCCTCTACGGGCGGAATTCGTGGCCGGAGCGCCTGAACTGGCTGGCCTTTTTGATCATGCTTTCGGGCTGATGCCATTTCTATTGCGGGTTTTGCCGCCAGTGGAAATTGCTCGGGTGTTGCCCATCACTCTAGCTCGACTGTAATGGGTAATGATTCGAGTGAACGGAGCAGACAATGTGGGCGGTAATTAAATGTAGGGTTGGTCTCGGTAAATCGTATGGACTTGGCCCCTTCAAGGAGCACCTTAAAGCCCCACCATAGTTCTCTGCGAGCAAGTGGGGCGCCTAGGCAATGATGGACTCCGGAGCCGAAGGCAACGTGCGCGCCCGGTTTTGATCGATCCAAATTGATCTCGTGGGGGCACTCAAACTGGCTCGCATCCCGATTCGCGGCACCGTATCGGACCCCAATTAGCGCTCCTTCTGGAATGGATACGCCTGCAATTTCAGTGTTCTGAGTGGCTCGTCTAAGCAGCATCTGCACCGGCGACTCGAGCCTCAAAACTTCCTCTACGAAGGATTTAAGTAAAGAGGGGTCAGCCTTGAGGCGATTCCAAATCTCGGGCTGTTCGATAAGCAGCTTTACCCCGGCAGAGAGTGCGTTGGTGGTAGTCTCGCTGCCCCCGACAAAGGTGTCTGCCATCATCTCGGCATGTAGTTCCTCATCGGTGAGTGTTCGACCCCATTCAGGGATTTCACGGTTAACGAGTTCAGATAGCAGGGTGTCATTTGGCGATGTCCGTAGCCGCTCGAAAATTGGCTGGAAGTAATGTTGTGCTTCTATTTCTCTATCCACCGCGTCTAATTCTTCTTCCTCAGTGAGCATCATGCTGATGCGTTTGAAGAAAGCGT
The DNA here is from genome assembly GCA_002728935.1 of Gammaproteobacteria bacterium. The sequence continues at coordinate 16,455 of PBWF01000062.1, forward strand.
CGGTCCAGGCCTTAATTTTCCAGAGATCCGCCAAATCGGCTCCCATTTGCTTGACGATAATCGTGAGTGGGAGAGGTACTGACATGGCTGAGACCCAGTCGCACTCTCCAGTTTCGGCGATTTTCGCGAAAAGATGCTCGGCGGTACTTTGAACAAACGGTTCGAGATCATTGATCTTCGCTGGCCTGAACGCCTCGTTGAACATTGCTCGCATTTGTTTGTGGTTGGGTTCGTCGCGGGCAATCAAAGTTCTAGAAGGGACCCACCCTTTCTCCTGGAAGCGCTCGTTGACCTTTTGCTGTCTCGGAGTCAGTGTTTTGGTCCCTCGGCTTGCGTTCCCCGAGAACAGTTCGTGGTTCGCTAAGATGTGGCGAACATCCTGGAAGCGGCTAACGTGGTAAATCCCTGTCATGGGGTCTTGGTATACAGGGGCGTCGTCATGGAGAGCCTGGTAGTGCTCGTAAGGGCACGCTTGAACTTCGGGGTCAAAAAAGTTGACGGAGACAGACATCGGGAGCGGCTCATGCAAAGAAAGACCCGGTAAGTGTTGCTGATTTGGAAACTAGGGTCTAGTTTCCACCAGATAATTCCATCATGTCACAAGGAGTTCAGAGCTAGGTTTGGCGCAGGACTGCTTTGCGTTGCGACATTGCGGATCTCAGCCTGAAAAGCATCGCGAGTAGAGAGTCCAATTCGTTGCTCGAGCCCATGCGNCGGGTAAGTAGGTTCGGGCCATGACCTTAACGCTGCGGAAATTGATGGCACTCATCAANTGCTGACTCATTAATATCAAAAGGGTCTAAGTCCAGAAGCGCTGAGTTTTGAACGATTCGGTATCTACTCGCGAATTGGGTCGGTACCGTCCCAGTCGCTTGCAGCATCCGCAATCATCGCGAATCGCGCCTCGACAGCAGGAAAGCGAGTAACAATTTCTAGCATGCAGCCGAGCGCCTCTCTTGTATCGAAATAGCCGAATGTCNCTAGCCCAGAGTGGCCAATGTTGATTGCCTCACACCCTTTCGATTCCAGAACACGTTGATCCGCGGCAAAGTCATCAGTCCATGCGCAAAAGTGATGAAAAGTGGGCGGTGATCCNTGGGGTACCATATCCCGATAGGCAGATGGCCCCGGGCCAGGTTCAATGAGTTCAATCTGGATGGTTCCTGCCTGCGCGAGTGCTACCCGCATCGAGAGGTCGGCAGGCGCTCCTCGGTAGGTGACTTCATCAAAAGTCCCGGGTTGATAGTCTTTGACAAAAAACGGGCCAATGCCGNAGTTGTTGCTCCATTGGTGGCATGCGGCCTCAAGGTTTTCAACAACAAACGCGCTCTGAAAGTACTCTCGGGTAAGAGGATGTGATGTCATGAATTTGTCCTTCTGTCGATGAATACGGGGCCTACTGGGGCAAACAACCCAATTCGATTGGGCTAAGTATGGCTGTTCCCAGGTGCTATTTTGAACAACAGCCTTAAAACAAAAGCTCTGTTTGAACAGCTCTTTATGAACAACTTTGGGTGAGAAGCATTGGATTAGGTGCCGTTTTTTTTAAGGCGTAGAGCGAGCCGCTTTTTACTCTCCTCAATCAAGTGAACGTGACAGTCACGATAAGCCAGTGACAACGCAGGATACAGTCTTCGAGCGTCGAACTACGGGTGCGTCAGCCCAGCAGATTCGGTTAGGATTCGAAGAAGTCCNCTGACGCGATGAATCTTTGAGGTTCCATGCCTACTTATCAAAACCCGATTGATGACGATGAGCGACTCACGCTGGCGGAAACGGACAAACCGCTCGCGGAGACGTTGAACCCTGCTTTTCGCTATGCGTTGTTCTCGCAAATTGCCAAGGGCGGCAAGTCGACAATTCAATCCTGTATGGATCTCTATCTCGGGCGAAAGGTATGCCACAAAAGCCTAAGGAGGGAATTTGCCAGCGACGACATCGAGCAACGCCGACTTTTACGTGAGGCCAGAATCATCGCTCGTCTCCAGCACCCAAATATCGTCCCAACCTATGATCTAGGCAGGACTCGAGACGGCGGGTATTTCTTTACGATGAAATTGCTAGAAGGCTACACGCTANGAGAGTTGCTNGACTATCGAGAGCGCTATGACCTGACNCANATGATTAATGTGATCGAGCAAATTGCCAATGCCCTAGCATTTGCGCACCAAAAAGGGGTGCTCCATCGGGACATCAAGCCCGAGAATATTCTGGTGGGGCGGTTTGGCGAAATTGTTTTGCTCGACTGGGGGCTGGCAAAGGTTTGGGATCATCGAGCCGCTGAGGCAGGCAATTCGACATCACCTTCGGGTATCGAATCTGATTCGGACACCGATGGGAAACTTATGTCGCATATGACTCAGCACGGACAGGTTCAAGGCACTATTAGTTACATGTCCCCTGAGCAATTGGATAGAGAGGACTCGATCGATGACCGGTCGGATGTTTATAGCCTAGGCGCTGTACTGTACGAGATTCTCTGTGGACAGACGGTGTTTGAAGGCGAGCGCATGGACATCTTGGCCGAGAAAGTGCGTTCGGAGCCGCCGGTTGCACCCTCCACGAAAACGAGCGCGAAACTTCCAAAAATGCTTGAGGATCTAACGATGCAATGTCTGCAAAAAGATCCGGATCGGCGAATTGGGTCGATGAATGATGTGCTGCGGGTCTTAAGCGAAAATTGGCTAATGAGCTGATATGCCCTTCGCAACAATGACGCTGATGTTATCTGGTCCGCCTTGTCTTAACGCGGCATGAATCAACTGCTCACACATTTCGGCTAACGAAATATCTTGAAAGAGAATCTCGCTCATTTCTCGGTGCGTCACCGCAGTGTGTAAACCGTCAGTGGCCAGCAAGGCACGATACTCGCCGCTCTCAGACATCGGAACTTGGCGAGTGCCCACATTCACCTCAAAAGGTCCGCCAATACTTCGAGTCAGAAGGTGCTTGTCTTCTGGTTGCGGCCTGATGCCTTGACGCTTCTTTTGGGCAAATAGAGTGTGGTCATCGCTGACGCACTGAAGGGAATCTACCGCGGTACCTAAGTAAATGCGTGAGTCACCCAGCCAAGCGCAATTAAAAACCGCATCCTGGCAGTGCAAGCAGGCGAGGGTGGATCGCATGCCGTCAGCGCCGGGATGATCTTGGGACAGTTGATAAATGTGGCGGTTGACGGCTTGGACCAGCGTAGTGAGCGCCGGGTCATCTCTATGAAGGTTTCCGGACTGAACATCCGTTGTCACGAAATCGATGGTTTCTTGGCTAGCTAAGTGACCAAACCCGTGACCGCCTAGACCGTCAGCGATAGCGAGAAAGCCACGGCGCTCGTCG
>PBWF01000063.1 GCA_002728935.1 Gammaproteobacteria bacterium
ACTTTAGCGACGCGGCGGCTGACAAAACCTCACTCTTCATACCCCGGGTCGGCCCCATGACCGTGGCCATGTGTATGCGCAACACGCTGCGTTTGTTCTCGCACTTTCATGAGCGCAGCCACAATGAGTGATGCTGGGCTGGCAAAGTGGCTAAGTGATTTAGCCGACCGCACACCCGCCCCAGGCGGCGGAGCGCTTGCTTGTGCGCTAGCAGCTCAAGCAACGGCCTTGTTCGCAATGGTGGCTCGATATTCAAAAGGTCCTCGCTTTGGCCATGCGCTCATTGAACGCCTCGATCGCGATCAAGTAAGGCTGATACAGCTCGCGGCAGACGATCAAACCGCATTCGAAGCGCTCAACGCAGCCTTGCGCCGCACAAAGAACGATCCCGATCGCCACGAAACTCTATTGCCGCTCACTCGAGCAGCCTCAGTGCCACCCATGACCGCATTCGAGGACACGCTTGATCTTGCGCAAACGTTTCTCGCAGTCGCCAACTACACCAATAAAAATCTAGCAACCGACACACTCATGGTTGCTGATATCTATGCCTCGGCACTTCGATCGCTCACGCTTAATGTCTTGATCAACTTGAATGATGACGACGATGGGAGCTTCGCATCCGAGATGAGAGGTCGTCTCGCGCATGGCGATGAGACACTTGAACTGCTCACCAACTTCGCCGACGACTTTGGACGTCCAACATAGCGCCAAAGAAGAATCCTTTATCTTCTGCTCATCCAGCCGTTTGCAAAATTTTCCACAAGTTGAATCCTCCGCGCCCCAAGCGTTGAAGAATGCCGCGCTCGTCAAGCCAAGTACTCGCTGGCTACCTCTCACTCGTCACTAACCGCCAGGTTTAAATCTATGATTTACGTCATACAATCTTAGGCATGCCCTAGTGAGGCGAACGAAGGCAACCCTATATGACTGAGCAAGCATCAACTCCCGTGATCGTCGACGGTCTAGATATCACAGCGTGCGTGGCTAAGATCGAGGAGCAGGGCTATGCAGTCGTTCCTCAATTCATTGCACCCGAAGAGGTCGCAACCATTCGGCACGCGTTTATGACGGAAGTGCGGATCACTGAAATGGCTGCCATTGGCACAACGTCAGGGCTCACCTGGCGCGCCCACAATCTGCTTGCCAAGACCCGGGCGGTCGACTACCTCTTTTTGGATGCTCGATTACGCGCAATCGTTCAGGGAATCCTAGGCCACAGGGGCCAAATCAACATCACAACGCTGTTTAATACCCTACCCGGCGAAACCAAACAGTTTCTGCATCAAGATGACGGCTTATGGCCAGTTCCAAGGCCCCACCCCCATTTCCTATGCAACGCATTGATCGCTCTGGATGACTTTGATTGCGACAACGGAGCGACCCATATCGTCCCCTACAGTCATTTATGGCACGATCGCGCAGTTGACCAATCCGTGCCCTCCATTCAGGTAGAAATGCCGAGTGGATCCATGCTGCTTTGGGCGGGAGCCCTCTGGCATGGCGGTGGTGCAAACACATCAGACCGTGAGCGATTGGGTTTCTTTATGAGTCACAGCCAGGTGTATTTACGCCCGCAGGAATCCCAACTGCTGTCTGTGCCAAGGGAAATCGCTCGAACCATGCCCACTGCGCTTCAACGGCTGCTCGGATACCACCGATTTGGGATCGGGGTGGATGGACGCGATCCGATCGATGTCCTCCAAGACGGTAACGTTGTTAATCCCGACGCGCAGCTCGCTAGTGCGTGGCGATCAAAATATCAGTAACTGGCTATGCGGACATGTTCTCACTGACCTCGATCAACCCACCCAAATCAAAACGTATGCAAACCAAGCATCAATGTTCGATCTGGATAATCGAACACCAAGGCGTTTTGAGGGAGAAGCTAGGTTTCCTTTCTGCACCCCGTAAAGCAATTTGCGTATGAAGAGACAGCTGCGAGCACTAGGGCGCACTCTGTTATCCCAGATATCTATTGCGATCGTCGTGGGCAGCGTCTTGGTGGGGTGCCAGACCTCGCCGCAAACCCTTGAAGCAAACGAAGCACGATCATCGTCTTCGCAAGACGGCCGACAGCCTTCTTCTCACCGTTCAGCCGCGCACACTCAAGCGATGCTTGAACAGGCGCTGTTCGACACCTTAGTCGGTGCCCATAAAAGGGAGGCCCCCCTCACAGAACATACGGACCGGTTAATTGATCAACTAGCGCGCTCCGTTGACCGTGGAGCAATCACCGCCCGTCAGGAGAGATTGTGGACAGCGCTTTCAGTTATTCATAACGATCAAGCACTGAATCAACCTTTGCACATCAAAGATCATGCGATTGCGGGTTGGTTTGAGGCTGTGATTAAGGCGCTTGAGGAGAATATAAGCACGAGTCGCACGGCAGCTTCTCAGCTTTCTACCCACGATAAATTAAACCTAGCGTGGGACGCTGTGCTCGCACAGTTTACCGGCAATCCGTTTGACTTACCGTATCGTGGCTTACCCGACCTAGCCATTAAGCCATCACTCCTTGACGCCAAACCGCTCTACTTTTATCAGCGCGTCGACCACTCGATCCGTCTCGCCGAAGACAAGATAGCGTTACTACATCCCGATGAGATGGCACCCATCGCGCTCCTGCTGGGATTACCAGGCACCCATTTCATTACCGCAATGGGCGGCGCTGATGTCTACTTCCCGTCGCTCGCCCAAGCCAATCAGCGGGCGCTGTCCCTAGCCATGTTGGACGCTATGAACCGACTAAAGCTCTATGGTCACCATGACCTCGCAGAACACCGCCGGCGATTTCTGAAGATTCAATTCGCGCAGTTACATGCGGCGCTTCGGCTCAGCGAAGACATTGATCCCCTGCTCGTTCGCTCGGCATTTAGGGCTACCAGTCAACTTGAAGAAGAGCGACTGGAGTCTGAGTGGCAGTGGGTGGTTCAAGCCCAGCGCGAATTACAGCAAGTCGCGCGAAGTTATCACTGGATTGCCACGGAACTGCTGGGTGAGTCGAAAACTGAAACCTGGGACGCCAGAGACTATGGCAGGAAGCTAATGCGCTGGGCTAAGCGGATCGACGGCCCGCCGGCTTTATTGGATGCGAATTAAACCGATCAATCTTGTTGAGACTAAAGACGCCACATCATTCAAGTGACCGCCAGCCTTCAGGCGGCCGAGCAGCATCAGGAAGATCATTCGGCTGTCCACTTTTTCCGTTGAGATCGACCGAACCGATACTGAATCTCGTGCACTTCATTAACTTTAAGCTCAAACAACAGTGCTCTGTTAGCAGGGCCATAGCTACAGATTGACCGGGCTAATGCGCGTTGCTCGTCTCGCTCGGTTAGCAAGACGTCCCCGTTTACAATAAATTCTCCGCTGCTGCCCGAACTGTCATTCATCGCGCAATGTAGGCTAAAGCATCCATTCTCGAGTAAATCCTTTGCCTTTGGGGTGCTGGGTTCGACAAACAAAAAGCAGTGACCCTCCCCAATCACCGGGGTAACAGGATGCAACCTTGGACGCTTATCTTCTCTGACCGTGGCAAGGTATGCCACTTGACCATCCAGTCGCTTCTTGCCGAATGACGCCATCTCCGGGGCACTCGTCTCGAACACCCCCCAACTGACCAATTTCATACCCTTTCCTCTGTCGAAAGATCTAGCCGATCGCATCTGGCCGATTTCNTTCCCAACCTTTTTNTCGTCAACCAGCATTCACCGAGTTCAATAATGCACTACTATCGCGGACNCACCTATGGCCGAACTGTTTTATCGCTTTTACTGCTTGCTCTCAAACTGAAGCGACCTTGGTGATTGAACCTGGACGGGGATCGAGTAAATCTCACCGGTTTCTACTTCAATCTCGAGAAGCAGTTCGTCTCCTTCGATTAACGGATGCTCTAACCCGAATACCATCAAATGCGTGCTGCCAGGCTTGAGCAGGAGCGGCTTGCCGGGCTCAAGACTTGGCCAATCGATCTGCGACATACGCATTTTGCCGTCGACCATCGTCGTTTCATGTAATTCGATTGCCTTGCTGAGATTCGAGCGCATACCAACCACCCTAATGGGTTGGCTTTTCGACGCCAACTGACCATAAATTGCGGTCATCTGGCGCCCGGGAAGCGTCGCTCGCGCCCAGAGGGAATCTCCAGTTAGTGGAATCGTCTCTTGGGCCTCATTGCCCTGGCTGCGGTCAATCGAGACACTTTGTCCAGCCTTTGCCCCTGCACTGGTAAGGCTAATGCCGATCGCCGCCAAGAAAACCAATAAACCAGTAACCGTCCGAGAGGCGCGGCGTCGGGATAACGTCGATAGATTTGAACCGGACATTGTCAAGATTACCTGCACGAGGAAGCAACATATGCGAGACTTGCATTCTACTAAAGCTAGCTTGGCTCGCCCATATTGTTCCATGCCGAATGCCTTCACTCAGTTCACGCAGAATCACCAATCGGAGAAACCCTTTCTTAAATCCGCAGACGGCGAGGTACTTGCGACCTACGCGGACTTTGAAACCGAGACAGGTCGCTATCTTGACGCGCTGAGCGCGCTTGGCATCAATCCGGGTGATCGGGTTGCTGTCCAGGTCGAGAAGTCACCCCAGGTTCTCTTTGTTTACTTTGCATGCCTGAGGGGCGGAATCATCTACTTGGCGCTCAATACCGCCTACCAAAAAGAGGAAATCCGTTACTTCATTGAAGATGCTGAACCCGCCCTATTTGTCGCGGATCCTGCTAAAGCTAAGGAGGCAGCGGCGCTCGGAGCCAAACTTGTACACACAATGGACAGAGAAGGCACGGGGAGCCTTCGGGATCTTGCGAGCCAATCTCCTTCGAGCGACCACGTCGAACCCGTTTCTGTGAACGACACAGCCGTCATTTTGTATACCTCGGGAACCACGGGACGCCCGAAGGGCGCAATGATCACCCACGGGAATATCGTCTCTAATACTCGAACGCTGTGCCAGGCTTGGCAATGGTCAAGCACCGACGTCATGCTGCACGCCCTGCCGATATTCCACGTCCACGGGCTGTTCGTTGGCACCCACCTGCCTGTGATGGAAGGCTCGAGCATCATTTTTCTCCCGCAGTTTCAACCTGCCGAGATCTTGAATCAATTACCGAATGCTACTGTTTTCATGGGCGTGCCGACCTACTATACCCGCCTGCTTGATGCAGGCATCAGTCGATCGCATACGGCAACCATGCGGCTATTCACGTCGGGTTCTGCGCCCCTCTTGCCTCAGACCTTTTCCGCGTTTCAGGAAGCCACGGGTCACACCATCGTCGAACGATACGGAATGACCGAGACCGGGATGAATACATCCAACCCCATTGCCGGGCCCCGGAAAGCTGGAACAGTGGGGCTACCGCTCGAGGGGGTGCTTTACCGCATCGTCGACGATGAGGGCTCGCCGGTTGGCACAATGACCCCTGGCAACTTGCAAGTTAAAGGGCCTAATATCCTCAAAGGATACTGGCGAAAACCCGAGCAAACCGCCGCTTCATTTTCGGAGGACGGTTACTTCGATACGGGAGACATCGCAGAGACCGATGAAGACGGTTACGTGAAGATTGTTGGTCGCGAAAAAGACCTGATTATTTCTGGTGGATTAAACGTCTATCCCATCGAAGTCGAGACGGTCATTAATCGTTATCAGGGCGTCGTGGAAAGCGCCGTCATCGGAGTTCCCCATGCAGACTTTGGAGAGGCGGTGATTGCCGTGATCGTCTCCAGCGATCAAGGCCAGTTAGCGCCCGAATCATTGATCGAGCATCTAAAAACTAGTATCGCCAATTTTAAGGTCCCCAAGCGAGTCATCATCGTCGATCAACTGCCCAGGAACACCATGGGTAAAGTGCAGAAAAATGCGCTGAGAGCCCAATATGAAACGCTGTTTAACGAAACGGCGTAGGGCGAAGCGAACGTTGCTCCAACCGATGGAACGAACGCGGTACCAGCACCCTGGCGCTCGGCCTTCTTATACCGGCGGCGATCAAGGCGTCCCCAGCTGTCAGGCAGTCGATCGATGAGCAAGAAAAAACTAGCCGTATTTGCGTCNGGGCGGGGAAGCCACCTCACCAACCTTTTTCACGCCATTGAGCAAGGCGACATCGATGCTGAGATTAGCCTTGTGGTTTCCGACGTTGAGGGCAACGGTGCTGCGCTATTTGCCGAGGAAAAGGACATCCCTTTGTTGCTAGTGAGCGCAAAAAGCGCTTCGAGCGCCATCGCCCGTAACCAGTGCATCCTGGAAGCGCTAACGTTTCACGCCATTGACTGGGTATTGTGCCTTGGCTACCTCAAAAAAGTGGGCACAAAGATCGTAGAGCAATATGCGGGCAAGATGATTAACATTCACCCGTCGCTCCTGCCGAAATTCGGCGGTCGAGGGATGTATGGCCTTAACGTTCACCAGGCGGTNATTGATGCGGGCGAATCCATCTCGGGCGCAACCGTTCACTACGTCAACGAGGAGTACGATGAAGGCGCGATCATCGCACAAGCNGAGGTAGACGTTCCCAGCGGCGCCACCCCAGCCGACCTTGCGGCTCTGGTGCTTAAAGCAGAGCATGCGCTCCTAATCACTACCTTAAAGAGGTTAATCAATCATCATGACTGATGCACCAAAAACGCAAGAAAGGAATCCCCGAGCTCCCATGGCGCTGATGACCTGTGGGTCGGGCCAATCGATGGCTGAGACCGTTGCCGAGCATTTGGGCTTGCCCCTTTTGCCAACGAGAGAAACCTGGTTTGCCTGCGGCGAAGGAAAAATTGAGATCGAAGCCAATGTCAGAGGGCACGATGTTTATATTTTTCAGAGCATGGTCGGAGAACAAGACGACAAAAGCATCTACGATCGTTTCATTATGTTGTTGCATGCCGTTGAGGCAGCGGCGCTCTCNGATGCCCAGTACATCACAGCGGTGACGCCCTACTATCCCGGCGCAAGGCAAGACAAAAGGAAGGGTCGGACTCGAGAAGGAATCAGTGCTGGCCTCTTTGCGAGGATGCTACAAAGCGCCGGTGCCGACCGAGTCGTCACCGTAGANATTCACAATGATTCGATCGCTGGAATGTTCAATCCATCTCAGGCTCACCTTGAGAACATTTTTCTCACTAAACAGTTTGCACCATGGCTGGCAGAGCAGGGGCACAAGGCGGATGTGGTCGTCTCCCCTGATGTGGGCTATCTCGAAAATGCGCGACTCTACGCTGAGGAACTGTCCGCTGACCTTGCCGCCCTGTCTAAGGAACGCGATTACTCAAAACCCAACTCGGTTTTACGCTCGACCTTGATTGGCGAAGTGGAAGGGCGAGACGTCCTGCTGGTCGACGACATTATCGACACTGCAGGGTCAGTAGTTTCGGCCGTCTCAGAGTTACTGGAGCGCGGCGCTCACAACATCACCGTCGCCTGTGTGCACCCCGTCTTCTCCGGCCCCGCTTGGGAACGCCTTCGCGAGCTGAAAGCCCGTTCCGAGAAAGAGCAATGGTCGTTTAAGCTAGTCGGCACTAGCTCGATCCACCACCCTAACGCACCTAATTGGTATCAGCCTTTTCCAATCGAACCATTAGTTGCAGCAGTCCTTGAAAAAATCAATCTTCGGGGCAGCGTTTCGGGCGTGCAAAATCCTACGCGCGCACCTTGACTGGCTTGACACCAAGGTACCGCTCGCTATGCTTGCGCCCCATCAAAATCCCTTCAGCCACCGACTTTTCATCGAGGCGCTGACGCCTCCATATCACGAACTCATTGGAGCCCCATGAGCAAGTCCATCGAGAGCAATCCTGATCATGACAATTTCTCGTTTGTCGAGTCTGAGCATGACATCCTCGAGTTCTGGGAGCGCGAAGCGATCTTTCAGCAGAGTCTTGATCAAACCAAAGACGGGGCACCTTACATTTTTTACGATGG
>PBWF01000064.1 GCA_002728935.1 Gammaproteobacteria bacterium
GGGTTTAACTTGTTCGCGAGCAACTCATAAAACCAAAATTTCGTTTCATCATCATTGTGAAACTCACCCGTACCCTTGAAGGTAATCGCACCCTTCGGAAGGGCTTCAGATGCGCCAGGACCATAACCCATACTGCTTACATTCACAGACACCTTTGGGTTTCGCTTGATAGCGGCGGTTCTGTGACGGTGCTCTGCGAAGGTCAACCAAATTTTGTCGTTTTCCCAAACGAATGCGTGCGTCACGCCAACGGGCCAAGAGTCTTTCGTTGCCCACATCAAAACGCACTCCATGGAATGCGTCATCATTTCGTTCACCTGCTCATCGTTAAAAGGATAAATCGAAACGATTTCGTGATCTGTTGTTTTAGCCATAACCGTCAGCCCTGCTTGTTTTCCGAACCCTTGTTATACAGCATCGCTGAGTCTCACACCATGGTTAACCGCTCGACTCAATCAAGGAATTTCTTGCAGCATCCCTCTTACTTGCTGAACCACATCATCAAGAAATATAGGGTCAAATGAGGTCATTCTGGGGGTATGGATATGCCCCATTGGAATGACGCGATTCGCCTGCCTCATAACATTCAGCGCGCGATAAGCAATCTCATTGGAAAGATAGCCCCCACCACTGCCCCTGACTGCCACTTGATCGGCAAGTGAAGCCAAACTTGTAGCAGTTAGCGTTCCCCGTTCGAGCGTCGCGACCTCGTGATTATCTCGTACTGGCCAGCGCCCCGCTCGCGACTGCATGCGTTCTGCCGGCAAGCTAAACTCTAAAAATTCTGGACCGTCAAGCTCGGTGTCTCCGAGCTTAGGCACTAATGGAGCCTTTTCTGAGCCTCCGCTAAGCAGGTTCAGGTTGTCAGGCGATGAAGCACTGCGTCGCCGACCTGGAAAGCGCTCTAGGTCAAACGCGTCTCGACCCATGGATATGGAGACAAATGCATCGATCCGGCTCTGCTCGATCAGCGGACCAAGCACTAACTCAAGCGTGCCCTGATCAAAATCGCCGAAGCGAACAGGGAAAATCACCGAGCGCACATGAATCAGCGTACCGCCTGATGACTCGAGCACCTGATCATCCAGCCGTAATGCGGCCAACCCCGATGGATTACTTTGTTCAATATTGCGGTCCAGCAAAAAAGGGTCGAATCCTGAAACGAGCAGTCGGTAGTGGCCATCCTTCCAGGATAGCCCATCCCTGCCGCGGCTTGCGGCTTCCAATGCTGAATGGCAATTCCGATGGATCGCCGTTCCTGGTGTTTCTTTGGAGTACTGCGTTAATTGGTGCAGCGCGGCAAGCCGCGCCCAATACAATATACGATCGTCGGTGGGGACGCCCTCGGATGCTCGCTCCCAAATAAGCTTTCCAAATGCCTGGCAGTCAGCCTCACTCAATGCGCCTTCAAGCGTCGCCTCATAACCGGCAAACAACCCCTCTACGGCGTGAGCGAGATCGGGCATTACACGTTTCGCGAGCGCATAGCGGTCACTCTCAACATCTGCGCCAACATTAAATGCCAAGAGTAGCGCACTCCATAAGCCCAATCGCCTGAATTGTGTCTTCATCATCGACTTGGCGCCTTTCCAAGACTGGGTCACGCGCGATGCCGCAGTACCTGCCCTGCAAGCGTGCCAGTCAATTCATCGTCTTCGACTCCACGCTCGCCCATCACATAAAAACGTAGCGCGCAGTGACCGATCAACCCTGCGATATTGATGGCGGGGCTTAATTGTTGAAGTTCATCGAGATATTCGCCGTAGGATTCCCAGTTCCAACTCAAGCCCTCTAAGATCGCTTGCCTTGGGATATCCTCAACAGTTTCCATCATTCCAGCGAGCAACTCTTGATCCCCTGGTTTACAAGGTGCGAAGGTAACTCCGCAGTTACCGAGTAAAGCTGTGGTTACGCCATGCCAACTAATCGGAGTCAGATCTGGGTCCCAAGCCACCTGGGCGTCCAAATGCGTATGAACGTCGACAAATCCGAGCGTCACAGTTAAGCCGGCAGCGTCAATTTGACGCTTACCGGGGCCGAGTTTAGTCCCGATCTCCACCATCATCCCATCCTTTACGGCAACGTCAGCAACAAACGGTTCAGAACCCGAGCCGTCAACAATCTGTCCGTTTCTGATCACTAGGTCGTGCATAACCTATCTTCCTTCCAGATTTCGTGTCGAAACTAACACGAGTCGAGACGGCAAGTTAAGCAAAAAAAAGCGGCCCGAAGGCCGCTTTTTTGGATCACTGTCGCTCGATTCATTAGAACTCGTGCGATATCCCTAGTGAGTAGTACTGACCGAGGAAGTCGTAAGCAACGTCCGCAGCTGAGTAAAACCCGTTGTAGATTCGAGGCGGATCTTCATCTGTGAGGTTATAAACGTTGAGGTTAAAGCTCGTGCCTTGACCCAAGTCGTACCCTACACCAGCCGTTACGTATGCAACGCTGTCGATATCACGTCGAATTTCATCACCGCCGCAGAAATCACCGTCACACTCAGTGAACTCATCGTAGAAGTTCACGCGAACCCGGGCATTCCAAGCATCTTTATTCCAAGACGCTGTCAGAATCCAACGATTTTCGATCAGGGTTCCGCAGTCATAGACACCCACGCAATCAGTGATGTTAAGACCACCAGTAGCTGTCGGAGTTCGAATCTCGAACTCGTCAACAATCGTGTAGTCCAATGAGAAATTGAAGGCTCCAATATCGCCCGCACTGAGGTAATAGTCAGCTTGGATGTCGTAACCGGAGGTACCAACCTCACCAATGTTAGTCGTAGTCGCAAAGATATTAGATACCAGACCGTTGTTATCTCGCTCAATTTTGTCGCAGTACTTACGAGCTGTCGCGAAGTAACAATTTCCTAGTACGCTACCTGCACCAATCGAACCAATGGTGTTCTCAATCTCATAATCCCAGTAGTCGATCGTGACCGACAAGTCTTGGATTGGATTCAAGATTATACCGAACTGAGTTGACTCGGCTGTCTCTGGACCCAGGTCAGGGTTGCCCCCTACTCTGGCTCGAAGCTGAGCTCTGTCATCAGCAACACCACCGACCAAGCCATCTGCGTCACAGTTTGCCGTGACAGTCGGATCGATTCCATACAAACCACCCGTGTCTGCTACGTTAGAGCAGGGGTCGGTTACTGCAGGGAAAGAGTCTGCTTGTCCAGCAAAGAGAGATGAAACTGATGGGGCCTTAAAGGCCTCGGAGAATGTACCTCTGAACGCTATCCAATTGTTGAGGTCCCAACGGAAACCCACTTTAGAATTAGTAGTATCTCCGAAGTTGCTGTAATCGGAATATCGTGCAGACAGCGACAAATACATGTCACCGAGTGTTGCGTTATCGAAAACAGGAACAGCCAATTCTATATAAGCTTCTTCAACCGAGTAGTCGCCACGAGTAGATTCACCCTTGTTCCCAGTGGTGTCACCAGCTTCTGTCAGAGGATCTTCGACATAAGCTCCTTCCTCGTCACGCTTTTCAATACCAAACGCTAAGCCAACATCACCTGCGGGCAGCTCAAAAATAGAGGCGTTGCTAACATTCACTTGGAATGAATTCTGCTGGTATGTCGTTTTAGCTGTACCGGTGTAGGAAATGTAATCAATCATTTCTTGAGTGATCGTTCCAGGACCCCCGAAGAGGTTCAGTGGTACACAGTCTCCAGTACAATCTGAGCTCAAAGCGTTAACAACGCGACTTCGAATGAACCGTCCTTCATTCGTATCTGTTCCATCAGTGCGACCGAAGTTGTAGGACACTTCTACATCCCAATCCTCCAGTGAAAAGTCGATCCCACCAACAATCCTGTAGGTATCTAGATCTTGAATGAAGTTACGGTTTCCGGCTTCGACCATTCGACGACGAACGTCGATAAAGTCCCGGCCGAATGGGTTTTGCGCCTGACCAGCTTCAACCGTGATTCCCTCAGAGATAATAAAGAGGGGAGTGGGCGCGAGCAGCTGATCTGACTTACGGTTAATGTATGAAAGCTCCATAAAGCCATTCACACCATCGATCAACTCATAATTACCCGTCACGAAGAAATTTGTTCGCTCCTGTGGAGTATACAAATAGTTCTCTGGCTGGTAGTTGTAGTAAGACCCCTCGCCAGAATCGGAGTTTCCGCCGAAGCTGAAGGAACTCCAAGTCGAGCTTGGGTTGAGTCCACCAGGACCCCAAAGAAACGGACCATTACCGGCCACNGCCTGCCATGCNGCGTTACCCTCTTGGCCCAGTCGGTCAATGATGGTTCCTTCTGGAGTAGCTGACGAGCCAAGGCCAAACTCCTCGCCGGTNTCCCAGTCGTAGAANATATCCTGATATGCCCATTGTCTATCACCGGCCATCACTTCCTTCATTTCATAATGGCCTAGGGTCATCATGATGTTACCGCGATCACTCGTGGTGCCCATCGTGAAGCTCCAGTCAACAATCTCCCCGTCGCCTTCACTGGATGCGCCGGTAAAGAGGCTAAGCTCAGCCCCTTCGAAATCATTTCTTGTTATGAAGTTAACAACACCTGCCACAGCATCCGCGCCGTAAACTGAAGAAGCACCGTCTAACAAGACGTCAATTCTCTCAATTGTCGCTGGTGCGATAGCGTTCAAATCCACTGTGCCACCTGAAGCGTAAGGCACATGTCTTCGGCCATTGATCAGAACTAGAGTTCGACCAGAACCTAAGTTTCGGAGGCTTAGCTGGGTAGATCCATTACCACCGTTGTTATTTTGTGCGTTAAGTCCACCCACGTTTTGNGGGATGTCCTGCAAGAAATCTCCGATAGAGGTTACACCCAGATCTTCGATTTCTTCGCGGCTGATGATCGAGATGTTTGAGTCGCTATCTGCGCTTGAGCGCACAATACGCGAACCAGTTACAACAATCTCTTCCACCTCGTTAGCCTCTTCTTCTTCCTCCGCCAATGCAGCACTCGGAGCCCCGATGAAAAAGAACGCTANCAAGGAGATCATCTTCCAATCAGAAATAATTTTCTTCATGTTTGATTGCCCTTTAATTAATGTTCAGCAATAAGCTTACTTTCTTTTGTTTAATGCACGGTTTACCCAGAGGCAAACCCCCCATGTATTACGGATAATGCCAAAAAAACAAGGGAATTCAAAGTTTTTTCAATATTTTCTACACGAAGTGCCCATATATATTGCGCTTTCGGTCTGGCTCTTGGTGCGAAGCATGCAAAAGGTCCCCCTTGGGCCGGTTTGAATCCTTACAGACAGCAACAAACCAAAACCAGCCCCAAAAAGACGCTCGGTTTCGCAAACAAAGATCGGTTTTATTCTCGTTACGGCGATCTACCTCGGCCCCTTATACAGTCACAAATCGGACCGTGAAAGAAGGTTATCTGACAGAAATCTACCAAACAATTCGAANTAGCGAATCCTATTCTCAGGTTTNTAAAAGCCATGATCCTCGTTAGGCATAACAATGTACTCGTAAGGGTGNCCGAGATCTTTTANAGCATTTGCCATGACGTCGGAGTGCTCTACTGGAGCTCGNTTGTCTTTTTCTCCNTGAATTANCATGACTGGAGCTTTCAACTCGTCTGCTCTNTCNACCGGCGANTATCTTTTGAACTCTTCTTCGTCACGCCCAACTGCTTTCTCTAAATACCGTCTCCCGGAGAAACGACCGCGNATGTCTCCCTCGGAATAGAGAAGACGCATNTCATAGATTCCNACGACACCCACTGCCGCCTTGAAGAACTCTGGCTCGACAATAGAGGCTTGCAAGGCAGAATAGCCGCCGAAGCTACCGCCCATAATTCCNACCTTGTTCTTATCTAAGCCGTAGCGCTCGATCGCCTCTAACGCCCCATCCACCAAGTCATACTGAATCTTTCGTCCCCACTCACGGAAACCTNNAGCTAANAAGTTTCCACCGTACGCTCCNGAGCCTCGGAAATTTACTTTGAGAGTTGCCATGCCTAGGTGTCCCAAATACTGAGCTTCGGAATCATAGTTCCACGTATCCCAAACACCATGAGGACCNCCGTGCGGCATGACCACAAGAGGGGTCGATTCGTCGTACCCTTGTGGAAGGGTTAACAACGCAGTGATTTCCAGACCATCTCTAGCGTTAAAAGTGAACACCTCAGTTGGAGATGACTTCCTCTCATCAACCCATGGTCGCTGAGAGGTAAGGTATCTGAGCTGTTTAGTCTCTCGGTCAAAAAGGTAATATGTAGCCGGAACTACATCACTAGACTGCGCCACTACAAGTAAACGTCCATCAGCCGCCGAATCAACAATGCTGACATCTGAGTCAGGAAACACCCTCATCAGCGCCTTGAGCGTTTTGGCGTCGGCGTGATCAGGGTTTATGAAATAAACTTCAGCCTGCCCTACGCCAAAGTCAAGCGCATAAAGATCATTCTTCGAGTCCGCGTGATATCCCATCACGTCCGTGGAATCATGTTGGTAAATCAATTCTGGTGACAATAGATCTCGATTCACTCGCACAATTGCTTGATTAGACCCATCGCGGTCGTCGAGAGCGTAGACTGACTCCCCATCACTGCTCGCAACTGCTGGGATAAGTGCTCCTCCCGGATACGGGAAAGACNGCAACTGCTCCCAAAAACCCTCCTCGTCTCGCTTATATACGATTCGAGTCCCTCGACTTGTCTCCGAAATAACGTAGGCCGGAGTAAAGGTCCCCTGTTCAAAAATTATCCTCGAAGTTCGGGGAGGTAGAGGCCTTTCGTTTTTGAGCTTTGAGCTAAAGATATCGAGATCCCACAGACTNCAACTTGAGCCNTCTTTAAANCCGCAGGCCCTGATCAACACATTGCGACGATCTGATTCAAGAGGATCGACTACCGATGCAAAACCNCCGTATGCAATCCCCGAGTTNTTGCGCTTTCTNCCCCCCTCTGATCTGTAGGTGAAAATACGATCCGCTTTTGATCCATCTACGTTTACAGCGAACAACTCTCCCTGATAATAAGATCGAGTTGTTTCAGACGGCACATAACGAGCAACCCCGACNACNACACGCTCGCTCGACGCCCAATAGAANTCGCCAACTTCTTCCTTGTCGTTTGTAAAATAAATTGGCAGTTTTGGACGCATTGTTTCAGTTTCAAGAACAACTGCAATGCGTCTACCATCTCGCCAAGCCCCNACGGCTAGGTGACGACCGTCAGGGGATATCCTCAATTTCCANTAATCNGAAAANTTACTGTAGTACTCGATATCGTCGACGCTAACCTTTGCTGATGCACCCATGCCTACGATGGCGAATATGATCAGTGTCAACAAACTACGCATAACGGATCGCTTCATTGTCTTTCAGCTCCAAACACGACCCAGCATTGTACACATTTTGAACGGAATTGATCTCTCCGGATGTCACCTTTAATCCTCTTCAATCCACTTCTGGTCAATCTGTGATCAACCGAAGTCCCGGCTCGTGCATTCCCTTTTAACTCGACCAAAAATTATTTGATTGCAAATTTAGTCCCAAACACTCANCAGATCGTAGGTTCATTGNTTGTTGGACCAATCACTTGAGTACGCTTATGATCGCACTCTNCGACCGGGCCAACGCAATTCCATGTTGGTTCCGAAAAACGAGATTGGACAATCTAATGAATTTATCCTTCGANAAAANNGCACTAATGAATNTCAGCAAGCNCATCTTGCCCATCGCTCTAGCAACCTTANTCGCNGCCTGTGCTAGCCATCGGATAGAGAACGAGCCAACGGATAATGGAGTTCAAACNAACAAANTCTACCTGTCAGANAACCCAGAAGACCAANTTATNTGCCGAAAAGAGAAAATCATGGGGTCCAACTTNCGCAAGCGCGTTTGCTACAAAAAGCGCGACCTCGACGCGAAATCGCANATGGACAAGGAGGATTATCGCGAAATGCAGACCNGAGCTATTCGCCCTACCGCCAATCAGTAGTAATTGTTCTCCGATAAAGTCTTTCCATGAGTTTAGGAACAGTTGTATATNNAGACNGTTCCNGAAGAACCCCTAGCGCCAGGCACCTGGGCAACCACTTGATTTCGGAATTCCTCCATGGCGCATGTCACTGAAAAATGGCTTAGTCGCTAACCTAATCATTGATAACGACAAGAAGTTTGGGCCCTAAAGCTGTTACGACATCACCGCCTCCAATATAATCTCTAGCAATCAAAGGGTCTCTCACAAAGCGCAAGTTATGGCAGGAGCAAATCAATTCTTAGGAAAGCCAATCTCCGGCCCCTTCACCATTCCCTCAGGAATAGTCGCCACACAGCCTTCGATCATCGCGCGGATTGCCGACGACATTCCCGAGATTGGTGTCATCACCACCAAAAGTATAGGGCCGGTTCCTAGAGCGGGTAATAGAGAGCCCATCTACAGCCAGTACGCGCCCGGGTCATTCGTAAATGCGGTCGGTCTTACAAATCCTGGCGCGGAGAATGCTGCGAGGAACTTTGAGAGCCTGAAGCTACCCGAAGACCGCTTCTTACTGATCTCAATTTTTGGAGGCGATATCGACGAATTTGTGGATGTTGCAAAGATGCTGGCGCCTTTTGCTGACGGCTTGGAACTGAACCTTTCCTGCCCCCATGCAAAAGGTTACGGGATGGCCATGGGACAGGACCCTGGACTAGTCGCTGACATTGTCAGTGCTGTTAAGGAGTCTGTCAGTATTCCGATCGTGCCAAAGCTGACCCCAAACACAGACCGGATCGAAGCCATTGCTTCCGCTGCAGCCAGCGCGGGGGCAGATGCGCTATGCGCAATAAATACCGTTGGGCCAGGAGCCCACACATCCTATGGTCACGATGTCCTAAGCAATGGCCTCGGAGGCCTTTCTGGCAAGGGCGTGCTCGCAATGGCACAAAAATGTATTCGGGCCATCCGAAGCGTCACAGATCTTCCAATCATAGGCTGCGGTGGCGTTAGTTCCCGGCAGGATGTTCTGGCTATGAAAGAAGCGGGTGCCGAAATTGTTGGTGTCGGATCAGCACTGTCAGGGATGACTACTCGACAAATGAAGAGCTATTTCAGAGACCTGGCCGACTGTTCGCCGAACGCGCAAATTGATCCTGCGGAAGATCAAGTCCAGTACGACCTAGACATGAGATTTAAACCCGTCACGCTAGTCAAGACTGAAACTGTCTGTGAGGACATCGCATTGCTGCACTTCGAGGAGCGTTTTGAAATCGAGGCAGGAGAGTTCGTTTTTTTATGGGTTCCTGGCGTCGGCGAGAAACCCTTCTCCATCTTACTTGATAACCCCCTCACACTCGTTGCTATTGATGTTGGACAGTTCACACATGAGATCCAATCACTGCCTCCAGGTACAGAAACTTATATTCGAGGGCCCCACGGCCAGCCAGTGGACATCAATTCTGGTCAGATTCCTATCCTAGTCGCAGGGGGCACCGGGCTTGCAGCCGTTTACCAAATTGCCCGAGATTTCGACGATGCCATCATTTTTATAGGCGCAAGAACCAAGGAACGTTTGTACTTTTTAAAAGAGTGCCGAGAGGTTGCGGAGGTGCATGTCGCAACTGATGATGGCAGCGAAGGCTATTCGGGGCGAGTCACTGATTGCCTTCAAACCTACCTAGCTGCGTCACCTAAAGATCGCCTTCAAAATATGCGATTCTTTAACTGCGGCCCGGAGCCAATGGTTCATGCAGCTGTCACGGTCGAGCAGCGGTTTGCTTCCCAAACCCAAATCTTTAGCGCCATCGATTACGAAACGAAGTGTGGTGTTGGAATATGCGGAGCCTGCGCAACACCGGATGGTTTGAGGCTGTGTGTTGACGGGCCCTTTTTAAACCCTCCGAACTAACTGATTATTCAGGGGGCTGGCAATGACCCGATCCGCACCCAATCAGTCCCTATCTCTGTCTAGTGCTGCAGCGGTCCTGCTTTCGCTTTTTACCTGGCTGATCTTGGGCCTTTTTACACTTAGCATTTCTCTCCATGCACTTCTGCTCACATCGATCGGGGCCCTGATGCTGTTCGGGCGCCTCAAGGGCGTGAGGACCGAGGAACTTAGGAAGGGTCTTTTTCAGGGCATTCAGGACTCAATTCCAGCGCTCGTAATCTTTCTGATGATTGGCGTCCTCATGGCTTCGTTCATGCTGAGCGGAACCGTCGCGAGCTTGCTGTATTACGGGCTCAATCTACTCAAGCCAGAGTGGTTCGCTCCCGCAACTCTCGTCCTCTGCGCAGTAATGTCTAGCGCCACTGGGACCTCATGGGGAACAGTCGCCACGCTTGGTATTGCCCTTACGGGTCTAGGGCAAATATTCGGCATCCAACCTGCCCTAATTGCCGGAGCGGCGATCGCGGGTGCGAGCTTTGGCGACAAAATGTCACCTATATCGGATACCACTAATCTCGCGGCGCTCGCATCCGGGACTGATCTTTACCGTCACATTCACAGTATGAGCTTGACCACTTGGCCAGCGTTTCTGATCGCCGGCATTGTGCTCACATTGATTGGCTATCAACCGACCGAACGATTCCTCCCTTCCAGCGAGATCAGTGACCTGTCGGCAACGCTTGAGGCCAACTTCAATCTTTCATGGTTGACACTAACTCCTCTCGCTCTAATGGCATATCTCGCGTTACGCCGTATTGCTGCCGAGTCCACCATGTTCCTAACCAGCGCTTATGCGATGGCCCTAGCGATGGTTCTGCAGGGAACCCATATTATTGAAGTCATGGCAGCGATTTATCAGGGCACGCAGTTTAATACGGGCGAGGCATCACTTGACGCATTATTCAGTCGAGGGGGAATTGCCTCCATGACTTGGACCCTTACCTTGGCGTTGATCGCGGTCGCTCTTGGCGGCGTTCTAAGGGCTCTCGAAGTCTTCGAGATCTTACTTAGAACCTTAGTCAAGAGGCTGCAATCGCGTGGATCGCTTGTATCAACATCAACGATTGGCTCAACCCTCGGAACCGCGATCCTAACCGAGCCGTACATCGTGATTATATTGACAGGCCAGCTTTTCCGGAGGGTCTATACTTCTAGAGGCTATGATCCAGCGCTCCTATCCCGAAGCATAGAAGAAGGAAGCACACTTACCGCAGCCCTTATTCCCTGGACAACAACAGGCATTTTTTACGCGTCAACACTTGGGTTGTCCGTCTTGGACTATGCCCCCTATGCGGTTCTTAACTGGCTGAACCTAATCATCGGGATCGCCTTTGCCTGGTTGGGTTTGGGTTTAATCAAAGAAAAAACCACTGGCAGAAACCGGAGCGCTTGAAAGTCCACGCTCTTGACAAAGTCCCAATTCACTGGCCTTGGAGATGCTCACGATATAGAGCCATTCATAACGTAAATCACCGTGCCAGCATCTAAATGCAAAAAACTTTTATGCTAGTCTCGATGCATATCTGATGAACAGCGAGGAAACCTCCATGGCCTCAACCAACGAGCTTAATATCGCCAAGCTAAAAGAGCGCTACCGCGAAGAGAGAGACAAGCGTCTGCGGGCAGACGGCAACAGCCAGTACATCAGAATTGAAGGCCAGTTATCTCACTATCTTGAAGACCCCTATACCCCGGTCCAGCCACGAACGACGAAGACAGACC
This sequence comes from Gammaproteobacteria bacterium, assembly GCA_002728935.1. The sequence continues at coordinate 11,598 of PBWF01000064.1, forward strand.
ACGTAACCTTCACTTTTATTGGGGGTGGCTTCGCAGGCCTGGTGACGGGCGCACGACTCAAAGAGCTAGGCGTCGATGATGTTCGCATTATCGAAAAAGGAGGTGACTTCGGAGGAACATGGTACTGGAATCGATATCCTGGCGCACAATGCGACACTGCATCCTTTGTGTACATGCCGTTACTCGAAGAGACCGGCCACATGCCGACCGAGAAATATGCTCACGCCCCGGAAATTCGTGCCCACTGCAGCAACATCGGTAAGCAATTCGGCCTTTACAACAATGCACTCTTCCATACCCAGGTCAACCACCTCAAATGGCTACAGGAAAAGAAATGCTGGCAGGTAGAGACTCTTCAAGGCGATTGCTTCACCACCCAATTTATAGGGATGGGAACAGGCCCACTGCACGTTCCAAAGTTGCCTGGTATCCCAGGCATTGACACCTTCAAAGGACACTCCTTTCACACGAGTCGATGGGATTACGACTACACGGGAGGAACACCAGAGGGAGCGCCAATGACCAATCTTGCTGACAAGAGGATTGGCATCATTGGTACCGGCGCTACTGCTGTTCAGTGCGTGCCCCACCTCGCCAAAGCGGCAGGGCAGGTCTATGTCTTTCAGCGCACTCCATCTTCAGTGGATGTCAGAGACAACGCACCCACAGATAAGGAATGGTTCAAAAACATCGCCACTCCAGGCTGGCAGCAACGGTGGCTAGAAAATTTCACTGAGAACCAAGCAGGCGGAGGCGCCAAAGAAGATCTCGTTCAGGATGGGTGGACGGATTTATCTCGACGGATTCGAGCAAGAATTGCCGAACTTCCAGCAGATGGTCGGACGCCACAAGCCATGTGGGCTGCTTGGGAGAGCGCTGACTTTGAGAAGATGGAGGAAATTCGACGGCGTGCTGAAGACGTAGTCGAGGACAAAGAAACAGCAGAGAAACTCAAGGCGTGGTATCGGCAACTGTGTAAAAGGCCTTGCTTTCATGATGATTATCTCAGTGCGTTCAACGAACCAAGCACAACTCTGATTGACACAGATGGGAGGGGTGTTGAAGCAGTGACACCAGATGGAGTGATCGTCAACGGCGAGCATTACGCGCTCGATTGCTTGATCTTCGCATCGGGATTTGAGGTAGGCACCCCGCATACGGAGCGCACTGGGTTTGACCTTGAGGGGAAGGAAGGTATTACGCTTTCCAAATACTGGCGAGACGGAATGCGAACATTGCACGGGACCCATATTCATGGCTTTCCCAACGCGTTCATTGTTCAGCCCACGCAAGGAGCCAATCTAATCTCCAACGTACCGCATAATCTAACCGAATCAGGCCGCACTATCGCCATGATCGTTAAGCACACGCTTGACCATGAGCATCAAACGGTCGAAGTGAGCGAGGAAGCTGAGCGGGCTTGGATCGATCTACTGCTGACCGGACCAGGACGAATGATTGGCTCGCAAGAGTGCACTCCAGGTTATTACAACAACGAGGGGCAGGAGCCTGGGCCAGCTGCGCGTTTATCCGTCGGATACCCTCATGGTGCTACAGCTTTCTTCAGATACTTGAAGGATTGGCGTGAATCAGGGACATTTGAAGGACTGGTTTTCGATGAATGCTAGCTGGTTCGGCGCTCAGCAACCCAGGGTTGTACCCAGGCTGTTCTGAGTTCTCTGCCAGTTCGGACCCAGGGCACCCTCTAATCACGCCAATGCTCTGCAACGAAAGGACAGGGCTTCTGGAAACAAGCGAGATGACCTAGCAAGCTTGGCCGAACACGTTTTTCTTTATTGAACCAATTCCCCAAGTGTTCGATTGCAGTAACCGGATAACCGTTAGTCCACTGACCTACCAGCGCATCAGCCGGGTTAGGTTCTCCTGGGAAAGCAATTACGCGTGCACCTCTTGGAACCGTTGCTGGTCTAAAATACCTACCAATGTAGCCAGGCAGGCATTGAGCACGGTAATGCCGAACCCAAGGCTTTGGCCAGAATTTAATTCCGCCCCGGACATTTTGCGTTACATAGTTTTGTTCAAACTGGTATTGGTCGGCGATACCTTGACTGTCCTTCTGAAACTCCTCAAACAAATAAGCGTGGGCGCCTACCTTGAAACGAAACAGAGTGGTTTGACCAAGTTTAGAGAGCGGCTTTAACCAATTGCGAGCAAGGATGACATCTTCGTCATCTCCCCACTCGAATAATGGATCAATAGCACTGACTATCACAGAATCTAGATCAACGAAGAGAGCGCGGCCATCAATGCCGGCCAGATCCTTCCGCCAAATGGCTATCTTGCGCCACATGCCAGGCACATCCACAGGTACTGGACAATCGAGTTGAGGCAAAGAATGGCATTCAACGGCAGAGCGAATACCTCGATTGTCATCAGTGAAACAGTGGAACGCAAAGGATAGTGACAGGTTCCGCTCGATCATCGCATACAAACGGTTGACATACTCAGGGCCATATTTTGTGCCCCATTTGAAACAAAGAACATGCATGGTCATGGTTGGTACGCACCAGCTCTCCCCTAAAGTCTAGCACCTGTCATTGTTGCAAGGGGAGGCATCTCTAAGACGCGATACCTCTCGATTCTAGTGGATCGCTAGCTTTGTAACGCCAAGGGTCACTCACTTGTTGGGGACTTGAATCATTGATGAAGAAAACTGGTATCGCGCATGAGGTGCTGCATTTAAATGCTATCGCTCGTTCTTGCTCGAGCGGTCGATCAAGATCCATGGGGTATCGCGATGGGTTTTCGGCTTAGGTGAACCTTTTGCCGCTATCAACTTCGCATTAGCCGCTGACCTTTGGCTTCGACCTTTTAGCCCCTGGCCATTAGCTCCTTGGCTACGCGCCAGATTCGATCTTGTCCCCAACAAGCAAAAGGTGGCTGCCCTCCTCCTGTGACCCTGAAACTTGGCACTCCCCAGAGATCGTGCTCGTGCATAGCGGCTAGATTTTGCTCTACCTCATTGCGCCATTCAGGTTCCGAAACGGGGACCAAGTCTGCAGGACAACCTGCACGCTGAAGCACCGCTTTTAACCCTCGCTCGCAGGTCACATCAACGCCCTCGACCCACGCGGATTGTAAGTACTCGGTAACAAACGACATTAACAATCCGCGCTGCCTTACCTCGGGCAGAAAGGCATACGCTTTTTTAATAGGTTCCCCGAAAGGATCAACAATTCGACCCATAGGCGAACCAAAATACCGTCCTTCCCTCGCAGCATCAGTCAATATCGCTTGACCTTTCGCGATCGGCGCTGGGACACCGCGCATCATCATTGGCATGACAACCCTCACGTTGACACGAACGTTCGACCGCTCAATCAGGTCCAACACACGAGTATGGCCAATGGCTGTATAGGGGCTTCTAAGCGACGGGAAATATTCCAGCTCTACGTCAGACTCTTTGAGATTTGACAGCTGATCCNCACTGGGCTGAGGAAAGAGGACACCTCGATNGTCTGAGGCGAGACCTTCAGAGATTAACCGACTCTCAAGCACCCGAAGACGATCAAGACCCCAATACCACTGACCCTCAAAATAGAACATCGCTGTTCCGTAATGGCCCCAGGACTTCCGAAGCTTATTGCCCGCTGCGACCGCATCACCTCGCTCAAAAGCGGCGCACTGGTCAGTGATCTTGGCTCTACTATCGGATTCGCTTGCGCTCTTCGAACCTCCAAGAGCGTCGCTCGCAACCGAANCAAATACTCGNCNTGCTGCGCTCGCGAAGTCCGAGGTAGTACCCGCACTGGAGAGTGCCGAGAGCGCATCCGCGAAATCGGATGAAGAGGATAACTCACCTGACGATGGCCACCCCAATCCGTAAAAACCCGCAATATCTGATGCGTCTTGAAAAGCCCAACGATCAAAGCGCTCACNATCGCCAATGTAATCGCCTTGTGCACCNGAAGCGATATGGCANCGGATGTCTACGTTGTAGGCCTCANTCAGTGTCGTCAACGTTTGGACCGCCAGGGCACTGAAGGGGTCTGCTACGCCATGGAAGTAGTGAACCACTGGCCTCCCGCTTTTATCGCGCTGCCGCCTACCCTTTCTAATCGCCCGAACTTCCGCTCGCTCACTCGTCATTCGTCGCATAAANGCTGATCGAATGACTGTTTGAATGGCCATCACTTCTCCTCGGTCTAGCGGTCTACGCCTGACTCACTCCTAATCTATGGCGTTATGACCCTTGAGATTTAGGAAAAGATCCTCGCATCCGGTCCCTTCAATCATGGCCATGAACTGATCACGATCCGGGGACGCTAACTCATCAAATTGAGTACGCAGCACCTTCAAGCATCTGGCTTGATAGACGAAGACAGGTTGCTCCCACTTCTCGCCGAGAATCTCCGNAANAAACGTCGATTCTCCTTGGGCGATNGCGTCAGCATTTGCAAGCATNACAGCTGGGTAAACCCGGCCAACTTCCTCCAATAACGGACGAAGCGCTGCTGGAGNGGCTTCCCATGTTGGCCAATCTTGAGCGACATCCAGACCTGACAGGTCGTCAACCACATCCACCCAGGCATAGACACGAGGNGCCTTCTGAAGACATAGCCGCTGGGGCGTTGGGTCAAATCCGGCAAGCTGCGTCAGCTGGGCATACAATCCAAAGTCCGCAGCCGATGGTCTAGCTCCGAACAAGAACGACTGTTCTTCCACCAGCTTGTCCATTGCTGCGAGGAAGCGCTCGTAGCTCGACTCAATGGCTGCCCAAGTAGCCTCGTTAGAGCCCACCACATACAACCTGGAGATCTGCCGCTCTCGGATAAACTCACTCGTTTTTTCGAGCTGCGACGCCGACTGATTTAAATCGCGCCAAAGNGGCAGAATTAACCCTGCCTTCTCAATGTCATCCGCGTANTGCCATCTGTAATGGAACATCGCCTTGGTTAACCACTCATCGGCNTANTCTTCGATNAGNTCATGGAGCAATCGAAGCGCNGGGGCNTNGGGCACCGTCTCGCGGCCCGTGAACATCGATTCAAACCGACGGATGAGTGGCGTGGAATCAACCACCGCTTCCAACTCTCCGGCACTATTGGGTAAGTAAAACGTGGGCAGCAGCGAGACTTTGGGCTGAGGTAATGCCCGCCCCTCCTGATCAACTTGGTCACCGATCATCAATCGATAGGGAATATGACGATAGCGCATGTAAGCCAGCATCTTGCGGGTGTAGGGCGATCCGGGCGCTCCTTTCAACAATAAGGGTTCGGCCATTACTTCACCTCACTTTGTTCTAGGGTTTCTCACTTGATCGAAAGTCTGACATACAATTTAATGGATATCATTAGATGATCGGGCATCCTCTGGGTAGTAAAAGCGGGATAGTTACAATATTTGGGCTCACCCATGGTANTCCTTAGACCAAATAGCACCAACCCTCCAGCTGTTCTTGGCGCATGTTTCCATTACTCTGGCTCGGGGATAACTGCTTGCAGTAATAAGCGATACNCATGGGCCGCAATGACTAAGCATCAAAGGGTTAAAGGGTCACGCTAATTCGCTGCGCTCATCACCCACCTCCTTTCAAGGAAAAACCATGATTAAAGCGCTCGCAACAAAAAGAAATGCAGTACTTCTCACGCTCTACGCGGCTTTCGTTTTTTGGTACAGCCATTTCGGGGGACCCATCACCACTTCCGAGCAGGAAGCGTATATCAAGGCGCTCACCAATCAGGGCATATCGGAGGAGCAAAAAGCCCGTCTCGCCGCGTTCATGGCTTCGGATGATGGTAACGATTTCGTGATAGTGAACCTCATTCATCTCAATCCTTCGCCCGAGACTCTTCCGGCAACCGGACCAGGCGCGCCTGCCAGCGCGCTCATCAACCACTACATGGAGCACATGCTGCTCGCACAATTACTAAAAGCCAGCCACCCATTTTTTTTGGCTCAAGGCGTAGGACCAACCATCGACCTCTTAGGCATCAATGATGCGGAAACTTGGACCCAAGGCGCACTATTCCGGTATCGAAGCCGCCGAGACCTGATGGAGATCATTAGTGACCCGCAGTTTCACGCGCGGCATGAGTACAAGCTGGCAGCCATGCTTCAGACCATCGCTGTACCGGTTACCCCTAGCCTGCAAATGAGCGACCCAAGATTTCTCCTCGCGCTTTTGTTACTCGCGTTTTCGAATCGGCGGCGACAGGACTAAACAGCAAGGCTGCAGCATTCTATGATCAGAGCCAACAACCCGTCGGAGCACACCCTTGCGGCGTTTAAAACTCACTTTTCTGCAATTTTTACTGTTATGCACAATCGGTATCGCGAGCGCGGAAGAAGCTGCACCCATTAATTTCCTGCTTATCGTGGTCGATGATCTGGGTTACGGCGATTTAGGGAGTTATGGGCACCCAGTTATACAGACGCCACACCTTGATGATCTTGCAGACAAGGGCATTCGGTTTACCCAGTACTACTCGGCTTCAGCGTTATGCTCACCGTCGCGGGCCGCAATGCTTACGGGGCGTCATCCCTATCGCACTGGCATACAAAGTTGGATTCCAGCTGATAGTGGCGTCTATTTACGCGATCGCGAGATCACCCTTGCTGAATTACTCAAAGCCAAGAATTACCAGACCGCACTCATTGGCAAATGGCATCTAAACAGCGATCTAGGATCAGAGAGCGAACCCCAGCCCACCGATCAAGGGTTTGACTACTTCTACGGTCACAACGCCTTTCAAACGCCTACCAACAAGAACCCCAACAATCTCTATCGCAACCGAGATCCACTGCCGGTTCAAACCGGATTCACAGCAGACCTGTTCGCGGAAGAAAGCATTGCATGGCTTTCCGACCGCGACCCGAGGCGCCCCTTTTTCCTCATGCTTAGTATGGCCGAACCCCACACACCGATAGAAAACCCTGATGAGGTCAACGCCTTGTATCACGAGCACACGATAGGCGACATCGTGCCGATCCCCTCTGGCGGGCCATCGCCTCCCAAAGCGCTTCTGAAAGCCAGAGGGCCGGGGGAATACTATGCGAACGTCACCTACATGGATCAGGGCATTGGCCAGGTTATCGACTTTATTGATGAGGCCGAGCTTCGGTCGTCAACGCTCATCATCTTCGTCAGCGACAACGGTCCCGTGACCGACGATTGGATTCATTGGTGGGAAGTCAATGCGTACGGCGCGACTGGTGGCTATCGGGGAAGAAAGCACTTTCTTTATGAAGGCGGCGTTCGGGTGCCCGCCATAATCAGTCAACCTGGCCGACTTCCAGAGGGGCAAGTATCTAATGCCATGTTCACCGGTACCGATTGGCTCGCGACTCTGGCTGGCTTATTGTCGTTTGAAATTCCATCGGATCGACCGATAGACAGCNTAGACGTCGCTCGGGACTGGATAAGCAATGAATCGGCCCGTTTCACCAGCGTTCATTGGTCTTTGCCTACGCCNAACGGGCTAGATCACGCCATTAGAGNGGGGAAGTTGAAGCTCATTCTGGACCAAGANTTCAACCCTGTGGCCCTCTNTGATTTAGAGGAAGATCCGTTCGAAATGTTCGATTTAAGGGCCGAAATGCCTGAGCGCGTCAGCGAACTCGTTAAACAACATCGGTCGTTCATGGAATCTGTTGAGAACGACCCGTTAAGGCCTGAGTGATCGCAGTCAGACCCTCACCCGAACCTAAATCTCAACGGGCCGAGTCCATCCATAAGGATCATCAGTCTCACCTTTTTGGATGGACGTGAGTCGATCATAAAGTGCCTGCGTAACTGGCCCAATGGCCTCGCCGTTGCCATGAAAGGCGTACCAGGTATCGTCCATCCGAATCTTTCCAACCGGTGATATCACCGCGGCTGTACCGCACGCTGCAAACTCTTCAATTTGGTCCACTTCAGCTAGGAAATCGATAGGACGCTCTTCAGTAGAATGACCCAGCTCCTCTCCTGCGATGGTCATCACAGAACGACGTGTGACACTTGGTAGGATTGATTCCGACTTTGGTGTCACGACGGTTCCATCCTTCAAGAGCACCACGATGTTGGCCGATCCTGCCTCCTCTAAATACCGATGCTGAGCAGGATCCAAATAGAGCGCCTCTGAAGCACCAAGGTCCTTTGCCATCTGGGTAGCCATTAACCCACCCGCATAGTTTGCGCCAGCTTTATAAGCGCCTGTGCCTTTGGGTGCAGCTCGATCCAAATCGATTACCGCGAGATCGATGAGGCTCAGTCCTCCCCCTTTGTAATAGGGGCCGACTGGCGATACGAACACTCGGAACTCATAGCGAGGCGCGGGACGTAGTCCTAAGTTTTCCCCAACCCCTATCAAAAAAGGACGGATATAAAGGCTCGCACCGCTCCCGTGGGGCGGCACCCAAGCCGCATTTGCACGCACGGTCTCTTCAATGCCTCGAAGGAACAATGCTTCTGGAACGGATGGCATTACGAGCCGAGCCGTAGTGCTGGCCATACGCTTACAATTCAGGTCAGGACGAAACAATAAAATATCGCCGTTAGGTGCCGTTTGCGCTTTCAATCCCTCAAAGCAAGTTTGCGCGTAGTGCAGCACAGGAGAACCTTCGTGAACGGACATTTGCGATGATGTGATGAGCTCACCATCGCTCCACTCACCGTCCTCGAACACCGCCGAAAACCGATAATCGGTGTCGATATAGCTGAAACTCAGCTCGCTCCAATTAAGGTCTTTTTTCTCCACAACACTCTCACTTTCATTGGGTGCTTATATTACCAATTCGCGGGTCCTGCTCAGCTCTCGACGATTGTCCCTTACTGCTCGCGCACGCTTCAAAACAATGTCGCCATTAGCACGCCAGCGGCGTACGCACTCGTTGCTAGGCCGAGCGATTAAGATCCACCCTTAGGCAGGGCCGCTCATGCTACCCAACCTCCGATGCGGTCACAATAGACTACCCTACGTCGCACATAGATTGACGCCAGGCTCACTAAGCCCCGACGCCTCCAAGTCAAAGACTGGTCATGCGCATGTCACGAGGGTTGATTAAACCCATCTGCTTGATTTCACAGCAGTGGCACCAATTCCAGCAATCAATAACGCCGTTATTCCTCAAATCGCCTTAACACCGCATGGCGCCGATGAACGGTGAGCCTTAAGATGACTCGTGACTGCTGGGTTAACCAGTCATCGAGCGGATCTGGCAAGGTATAGCCCACGGCTTCAATATTTTTAAAGACCTTCTTGGTCGCCTCAGCGATATTCTCGGTAAGCACCTCACCGGTCGCCTCGAGAGAGACAAAATCAAATGGTTCCTCATTGCTCATGATGCAAAGGTTAACCCGGGCATCCGCCTCCATCGCGCGCCGTTTAAAAGTTCCGCCCGGCGTACTCACGACTAAAGCATCGCCATCCACCGCGTAAGCCACAATCGAGCTGACTGGTGAGCCGCTCTTCCTCAATACCGTAAGTGTGGCCCAACGATGTTGGGCAATGAACCGCTGCACAACCTCGTTTCTAGTCAATTTTTNCATAGATCTTTATGCTCTTTTTTCCTTGCGACCGAGGTTGCTAGCCAACTTCCTGATAAGTTGAGCTATCGATCTGGATGCTGCTGATTTTTTTCATNTTGCCTCAAGACAGCCCGCGCTAATGGACGCAGCGGGCCCACAGATGAAATGGTTGATCGGGCGCTGAATTTAGTTACATGGTACCTCTCGCAGCGCTTTCTCGTTTTATGTTTTCAAGCAATTACATCTCGCATCTGCCTTCATCTGCCTTCATCTGCCTTCATCTGCCTTCATCTGCCTCTTATTGACTCTATTTTTTTTCCTAGTACCATGCGGCTCGTGAACGCTCCTTTCTCCAAATTTTTAATTTATCTCCTTGGCGGATTGATTGCTTTTGCGTCACTTGAATCCATCACGCATGAGCTTGAGGGCCATCACGAAGAACACGCTCTGAGTGACTGCACCACCTGTCACGTAGCAACAGCTGATGACTATCTAGCCGCTCGCGCAGAGACACTATCACAACCTTTGTTCGCACAAAGCCTCTCGGCAAACCAGCTAAAAGGGCTTCCCCGCATATTCGGCTTGAGCGTAAAAGCGAGAGCCCCGCCCCGCTAACTTCAAAAACAGCAACCATGTTTCTCACCCGAAAAGCGCACCAACATTGTGAGAAACNCTAGATCGCACGCTTTTGCGATTACATTTTATTGATCGAGACCCATCTCCCACTACGACTGGGCCTCGAGTCACAATTAAGGCAAACAAAATGGAANTTAATAAATTGACGAGGCCNTTAGCCTCAATCCTTAGCCTGGTCCTCTGGCTGGGGACAGCCTCTAGTAGTTTTGCTAGCGAATCAGGTGAGATCGAAGAGATTGTTGTTCAAGCAGCGCTAGTGCATGACACTCACGGTGCTGATGGTACGGCACCCTTTGATTTAGTAACCCAAGATCAAATCAAGTCTTTACCGATTTTGAGCCTGGGCAGTAGTCTCGAGGGACTTCTAGGAATTAACGTCTCAGACTACGGAAGCGGTGTTGGACAGCCCGTCATTCGCGGCATGTCAGGCAGCCGAGTCAGTGTGCTAGAAAACGGTAACGTCGTTCGAGATGTATCTGGGTTGGGCGCAGATCACATGAATGACATCGATCTCGCCAATGCCCAGCAAATAGAAGTGATCCGAGGACCATCATCCCTTCTATATGCCAATGGCACCATGGGTGGCATCATCAATATAGTCGACCGCTCTATCGCTCAATCAGACCTGGAATCAACCCAGCTGAGCATCGGTGCAGAGTCGCAATCTGTGAATGACGGGGAGGCGGCATCACTTTCCGCCGCAACTCATGCGGCAGGTTTAAACTGGAGCTACGCTGGCAGCTACTCAAATCTGAACAACTACGAAATCCCAACCGGTGCGCTCGAACACGACGAGCATCACGACGACGAACATGAGGAAGAGGAACACGAGGAGGAGGAGCACGAGGGCGAAGAGCACGACATGGGTTCGCTTTCGAACAGCGACACGGCTAGAAATACCCACAAGCTCGGCTTATCGAAAACCGGCGACTGGGGCTATGTGGGTGCCTCATACAGCCGGCGAGAATCGGTCTTTGGTATTCCTGTCCACGCAGACGAACATGGCGGTCATGGTGATGAAGAGCACGGTGATGAGGAACACGGAGACGACCACGACGACGAACATGACGACGAACATGACGACGAACATGACGACGAACATGACGACGAACATGGCCACGAAGAACACGGTGAAGATGAGCGTATCTTTGCTGAAACGAAGTCTGACATTTGGAAGATTGAGGGTCGCCTTAATGAAGTAGGCGGATTCGTTAACAGCATCAGTTTCTCTTACCAAGACTCTGATTACAGCCACGTTGAACAGCATGCTGAAGGCGAAGAGCATGAGGGTGAAGAGCACGAGGATGAAGAGCATGACGAGCACGAGCATGAGGGTCCGACGTTATTTACTAACGAAGCTCAAGAGTTTGAGGTNCGATTTAACCTCGACACAGAATCTGCATCCCATCGCATTGTTTCTAATCTCAACAAGGAGACGGTCGCAATCGTAGGCGACGAAGCTTTTATGCGCCCTACTGAATCACGCGAAATGACTGTAGGTTACTTCTTCAGTCGAGAATGGTCGAATGGCTTCCACGTTGATTTCGGAGCCCGTTTCGACAACTTGGACCGTGAGGGTTCCGTCGCTCACATGGATGAGGATCATCATGACGAAGACCACGACGATGAAGACCATGACGATGAAGACCATGACGATGAAGACCATGACGATGAAGACCATGACGATGAGGAGCACGATGACCACGAAGGGGAAGTCGAGATCGATCAATTCGATTTGAACTTCAAAACAACAAGTTTCGCACTGGGGCTCAATCAGGATTTCGACAATGATATCTCATTGTCACTTGGTCTGTCTTCCATCGAGCGCGCACCGTCGGCTGTTGAGATGTTCATTAACGGCCCCCATCTCGCCGCACAAAGGTTTGAGATCGGCGATCCCGCAATGACGTCCGAGCGAGGTTTTAATTCAGAGATATCGCTGTCCATTGATCGACCGAACTTTTTCTTAAACCTTACTCTCTTCAATAACGAAGTAAGTGATTATATTTACCTTCGCGACGAGACCGAGGAAGAGCATGAGGACGAAGAGCATGAGGAACACGATCACGGCGGCCTGATCCTTGCTGAATACGAGCAGGAAGATGCATCATTCTCGGGCTACGAATTTGAAATTGGAACTTCGTTTGATTTCGATATGGGCCAACTCACATTGACCTACTCGCGTGATCAAACCAATGCCAGCCTCGATTCTGGGCCGCGGGTACCTAGGCTAGCGCCNGCGCGAGACACCTTTANGATTGATGGTTCAATCTCTGGCTTTGATACACGACTCAGCTATCAGCGAGTCAGCGATCAATCCAGAGTTGCCCCAAGTGAGGAACCAACTGACGGTTATGACATGCTCAACTTGAGCATAACTAGAACGTTTGCGCTTGGCGCATCTGAGCTTGATGTCACCGTGTTTGGAAGGAACCTGCTCGATGAGGTTGCCAGGCGTCATACCTCGTTTGTCAAAGAGGAGGCACCTCTGCCAGGCCGAAACCTAGGCGTGAAGCTTTACTACCGCTTGTAAACCTGGTTTGCACACGACTCGAAGGCGCGTCCTCGACGAGAGGGCGCGCCTTTTTTTTCGAGCAAGGGGCAATACGGTGACAAGACACGAGACGAATCAAGCCGAGAGTTCGCTCGAGCCGACAAAGCTCGATAAAGTCGAAAGCACGTGCTACTCCAAAACACCTTGGCTTCTTCAGCTACAGCCATTACTCAGGCGCTATTTTCCAGCTTGATAGCAGGTAACCCTTAGACACCCGCTAGGGAATCCGTGTACCTGCGGCATTAAACTCAACAGACCGCTGACTGACATGAGGAAACACCTCTCTGAATAGGCTCAACATGTTTTGAGTAGATCGACGGTCCGCTGGCTCATATAGATGCCCAGGCGCTCCGATACGTGCCGGCAAGGCGAATCCATGGGGAGTTCGCGCATGCTCATGAAAACTCCAGTC
>PBWF01000065.1 GCA_002728935.1 Gammaproteobacteria bacterium
TCATGACCATCGTGCTCGTCATGACCATCGTGCTCGTCATGACCATCGTGCTCGTCATGACCATCGTGCTCGTCATGATCCTCGTGCCCTGCATGACCGTGCATCATCCAAACACTTTCAAGGGAGGTGACGATCAGATTGTCTAGGGTAGAGTTGGACTCAGCGATCAGTCCTACAACCTTGTAGGGAACGTCTTCATGAGCCTGTCCCTGCTCAGACAATCCATGGGTCCCCGAAAAAAACTGATTGAACTCGAGCCCAGTTTCCTGCGCAACATTCACTCCAATGACTGCTTCGTACGGTCTCTCCCAAAGCCGTCCCTCAGCGACAGGGGCGTCGTAAAGCGACAAAAAATCCGTATTCGACCCTACAATTCTAAATCCCCCATAGCTATCGCCAAGCGAGAGCGGAATTGATTGGGCAACCATAGGATGGTTTGACCATGGCTCGGTGGCCTCAAGGGGAATATTCCCAGGCGGCACATCAGCGTGGTATACGCCGGCGAGCACAAGTTGTAGCGGTGAGCCCTTCGCACCCACTACCAAATCAATGCCCGCTGCATTCTTGCTGAGCGTAGCAGCGAGTTGAGCACTGGCAATCAGTAAGATGGCGATACTCGCAGTGCCTAAAGCTAGCAAGACAACATTCATGACCGAAGTCATCGCCTGAGCTCTTAAGTTCGCAATGGCTAGCTTGAATAGCGTCATGTGATAGCGCCTAAGTCATAAGCTCGGTCCGCTTGATCTCTCACTCTTTCATCATGCGTGACGATCATCAACGCCGCCCCGCTCGCTTTGGAAACTTCTGACAACAACTCAACGGCGTTTAGGGCATTGTGATTATCCAATGCAGAGGTTGGCTCATCTGCAATAAGCAAAGCGGGTCGGTGTGCAAGAGCGCGCGCGATGGCCGCTCTTTGCGCTTGCCCTTGGCTCAATTGGGTAGGCAGTTTATTCGCTTGGTCCGCAATCCCTAACTTGTCGAGGAGTTGGATAGCAAACGGTTCATCGACCCCAGTTCTCGACAATCGCTGAGACAAAAGCATGTTATCCAACACACTGATTGCCGGAATCAGAAATAGTCTTTGGAAAACAATACCGAGATTCTCACCTCTAATACGATCAATTGACCGCTCATCTAGCGAGGTTATCTCGTGTTCGAGGATAGTGATTGTCCCCGAAGTAGGCTTTAGCAGCCCTGCGATGAGATGGAGTAGCGAGGTTTTGCCGCAACCGGACGGGCCTAGTACAGCAAGACTCTCTCCGCTGCAAATTTCAAGGTGAGAGATAGCTAGCAGCGGCTTGTCATAGCCAAACTCTAGCCCACTCACCTGGAGCACTTGATCTTTTGTACCATTCATATCTTGGCCTAACAGGCGTCTCGCGCTCGGCGCACTGAGCGCGGGACGCGCTTGCACATCAAAACAGAAAGCGCGGCTTCTGAAAAAAACGGAGGTAATTCCTCCTTTCGCGATATGTTATATCACTTCCGCTCGTCAAAACACTCAGAAGCACGAGGGCTCTTCCTGAAACTCCCCCGACGAAGGTTTCGCTGGATGGCTTGATATCAAGTTTGTTCGGGGGAATGCACTGCTCAGAAAACCTCTAGTCACTGCGTAAGGCTAACTGCGCACAGCTGCCTTTAGTAACTTCTTCTCGAAATCCAGTGCTGGGAAGAAAACATCACTGATCACCTCAATCCTGCTGTCTGAGACTTCCGCCATCGGTGATACGGAGACGGCATCCCCGGAGTAGTTATAGCCTCTGGGGCCTAGATTAGTACGCAGGAGTCCTTTCACTCGTTGAGCATTACCAAAGGGGATAAGCGCCCTAAGGGCCGACTCATCAAAAACAAAATCACTCTTGAACAGCCACCCGTGCGAGGCATAGTCATCACCCGAGTTGCTCCTTCTGATGAATCCCTCGGGTGGAAATACCGCTGCTTCTTGCCAAGGCACCTCATCCGAGACAGCACCTAGCTCCTGATGATCTCCGACGAATTTCGGTACAAATGACTCATTTAAGAGTGAAAGACTAATGCTGCCATCAATGCTTTGAACCAACGTCCGGCCATCCAATAGATCGTTATTGGCTAGGTAAGACCGAAGCGCTGAAAAGTCGTTATCCTGATACAGATCAGCCTTTGTGGCGACGATAACGTCACCCATCTCCAGTTGCTCGTTAAAAGTCTCATGCTCGGTATATCTGCTATCGGATACTTTTCTGGCGTCGACGAGTGTTAGCGTCGCCCCTACAGACAACGTTTCCTTATAGTGTTCATTGGTCAGGATGGACATTACTTCTTTGGGATGACCAAGCCCCGAGGGCTCGATAAGTAATCTGTCTGGCTGCGCTCGGGCGAGCAGCATGGTCATCGCCATATGCATGGGTAAACCAGCCGTGCAGCACATGCATCCGCCAGGGACTTCCCGAATGACCACGTCATCGGGTTGTTCTCCGGCTAGCAATCCCCCATCGACCCCAACCTCGCCAAACTCATTCACCAAGACAGCCCATCGCTCTGACGGCTGTTTTTGTCTGATGAGGCCCTGAATTGCTGTCGATTTACCCGCGCCTAAAAATCCCGTAACTACGTTTGTAGGGACGCCCTTTAGCAACGGCTTCATGATTCACGCCCCAAACTAATGGCAATCAAGCGCACGGCACTCTCTAAAATTCATGACGTGACTCAATGCCACCAACCCTGCGCCAATCACCGTCGCTGACTTTTCAATTAGCTCGCCAAAAAGGTCATGTCCTCCAAGGGCTGCTCCAACTAGGAGCACCAAACCAACGACCCCAACCGCCATTACCCGCCAACTCCTGTGCTTCCGGCAACCCATGGTGAGTGCCAAAGCACTGAGTGGCAAAACGAAAAAGACCAGAAGAACGTGAAAACGCTCATCAGCAAAGGGCAACGCTGCGAGAGAGGGCAACATAACGACAGCAACAGGCATCAACAGACAGTGAACGGCACAAACCGTCGATAACCCGACAGAGGACTTATCCAACCAACCGATGACAGCGTTCACGTTCTGGCTTCCGATTCAACATCGACTGAGCAATCAGCGCAAAGGCAATCGAACTCTAATTGCTGACTTGCCAAGCTGTAGCCCGCTTCATCGATATGATTTTTCAACGACTGTACTAGCCCAGCGTCAATGCCGATTTCTCTTACCTTAGAGCACCGCTTACAAATCAAGAACTGAGGAACCTGGTGAGCATGCTTGCAGGTAATGTGCGAACACGCGACGTACTTCTTCGCCAAATTTAGCCGATGGACTAGATCCTCATTTTCTAAGAAATCAAGAATCCGGTACACCGACATGGCCGGCAACTGGTAACCCAATTGCTCTCTGCAATAGTCCGTTAACTCGTAAGCNGATAGCGCTTTGTCTGAATCCAGGAGTCCTGCCAACACTTGACGACGCTTAGTNGTTAATCTTGAACCACGAGCTCTGCAAATATCCTCAGCNCTCGATAAAGCNCTTTCCACCGCACTTGNTGTTAATTTGCTCAAGATATAGCTCCTTTTNCANCGACNGANAGTCCCNTTTTTGGNCAACTGANTTTCCACCATTTATCGGTGAAAACTNGGATCAATCGGTCGCGTGTGGCGACNANTGCTGGCCTCATCACACTGTCAACGNGCNNACAAAAATAGGCGACTTAGCANAACCTNCNCCATGCCGCCCGAAAATAGTCNATCTAGNTCCANCCGAAAGCGTCGGCGTNAGTAANTANCTTCTCCCNTNAACTACCATGCNGCCTGGTATAACGCTCGTACCGAATCTTCATCNACTGGACGGGGGTTCGAAAAGTTGACGGGGTCTGCAAGGGCATCAGCCACTAACANATCCAGCGTCTCATCGCTCGCTCCCAAGTCGGTAATCGATCGATCGATGCCTATGTCTTCCCTTAGTTNAAGCACTGCATCGATTGCCCCAGTGCCCGATANTTGACCACCGGGTTCTAATATTTTGGCAACTTCCGTGTACTTCTCTTCTCGCTGNCCCATGTTGAAGTCCATTACGTGNGGCAACATGGTCGCNAGGGTTTGTCCGTGNGCTGCATTNAANCGAGCNGAAATNGCGTGACCCGTNCCATGAACNGNCCCTANCCCCGCCACATTAAACGCCATGGCNGCCATCGCCGATGCAAGTAACATTTGNGACCGCGCCTCGATATCCTCGCCATCTTTCACTACGGCTCGCAAATGCGTTGCGACTTTGCCGATGGCCTCCAACGCAATCGCATCCGAATAAGCACTTGCTCGTACCGACACTAAAGCTTCAACTGCGTGGGTCAGCACATCAAATCCACACGTTGCCGTCGGGTACGTAGGCAGACCTATCGTCAAGTCGGGGTCAAGCACGGCGAAGGCTGGTGTAATACTGGGATGCATCACATAGGTTTTTCGACCCAGTCTCGTGTTGGTGATCACGCAAGCGCTGTTCGTCTCAGACCCCGTTCCCGCCGTCGTAGGCACAGCGATGACGGGTGCCTCCGCATTCTTGGGTTCACTCGATTGAAGAGATTCCACTGATCCACCATTAGCAGCGAGCAGCGCGATCGACTTGCCACAATCCATGGACGAACCGCCACCAATAGGCACAACGCAAGCACCCTCTAATTGCTTTAACCGCTCCGTCCCGTCCTCTACGTTTTTGTCTGTTGGATTGGGCTCCACCCCATCAAAGACCTCCACATTTAGGTTCGAGGCTCGAAGCGCTGCCAAAACAGGATCTAAGGCACCGCTGGCAGCCAAGTTCTTGTCCGTCACCACTAGAGCAGATTTAAGACCTAGCGAGAGAATTTGATCAGCAAGTTTCTGACTAGAACCGCGCTCGAAAACTAGCGTGGGCAGTGGTCTAACGACAAAATTTTCACCGGATAGCACTTGGGACACCTCAATTTAGATGGATAAGCCCGCAGATTCTCACAACAGACCGCTAAACGCTATATTTTTGTTATGTTGTAACGTATTGTCTAAATCAGACCTACCCCACGAATCACCGATCCTGCCCAGTCCAGACAGTCGAGATGGCAGCGATCGCAAAAAGAGCAGAGAGATCGACTATGAGCTCGGATAAAAAGGAAACCACCGCTTTAATGTTTGAAGTAGATGCCGACGACCTGCGCCGAGCACGCAGGATTATTGGTGGTGCGATTGAGGAAGCGAGCAACTTGTGGATTCCGAAACACCTCATCGCGGCCGCCCTGACGCTCGAGTTCGAAGACTTGGTCGATGCCGGGCTGACCACTACGACAGAGAACCTGCACTAAGGGCCGAACTCAGTCGTACCTCGGCTGTGCCCTTTGCGCTCACCCACTAATCAACAAAATCTAAGGTCAAAAGCAAACGAGCCTGCCCTTCACCAACCTCGGGCGAGCGATGTACGAGCCCAGCATTTTCGTTCCCCTGCCAAGCCTCGCCCTTCAGTAAGGCGACGTCTCCACAATTCAGCCGATTAATCGAGCTGACATCGGTATAGACACCTGACTCATGATCGGGTTTACCGTTATTGCCACGACCTAACTTGCTTCGATCGACGTCGCTATGTGCGAGCCATTCGGTCCCAACCCCGCAATAGGTGGTAATCATACGGCAGGGGACAAAGTCCACATGAAACCTAGGACACATGGAACCGCGAAGCACGGTTAATCGAAGCCCTACCGTTTCAAGATCAAACAAGCAGGCAAACATCTCGCTGAGCTCCGCAATATCAGCTGCAAGCGCCTCAGACGATTGGCAGCCTAATTCGTTTTGTACCAACTGGCCGACATCTCTCGGAGCTGCTGCAATGGAGATCGTCGGACGGCGAGCGACGCAGAGTTCAATCAATTGCTCGAAGTCGGAGCTAAATTTACGTTGCCATATCGCGATATTTACATCGTCATCATAAATACTCGTAAGCGACGCGCTTTCCGTTCCCACTACAGATCGATCTCCAAGCCTGGCGGCTGAATCGCTCCCAGCTTGATCACCCGTATTTGTTATATTCATGTTCATTGATTACTGTCGCTCCCACTCTGGGAAGGGGTCCGGCAATGAGTGCCAATATGCTTTGCCCTTCAACACTTCCGATTCCTCTAACAAACAATCGTCAAGTGCCTCGACCATCTCCTCTTGACGAAGATTTTGACCGATAAACACAAGCTCTTGACGCATGTCGCCAAATGGTTCGATCCACTTTTTTTCGATTTCTGACACAAAGTCCTGATCCGATGGCCAGTCCTTCTTTGGGACCGCTTTCCAAAACATGCCAGCGAACCCATAGTTGGCGATTCCCCCTGCCTGGCTCCACTGCCCGGCAAACTGGGGTCTGGTGGCTAGCCAGAAGAAACCTTTAGAACGGAGTAACTTCCCATACCGCTCGGTCGAGTGAAGGAAGGCATGGAATTTTTCTGGGTGAAAAGGCCGCCTGGCCTCGTAGGTAAAGCTACTAATCCCATACTCTTCGGTTTCAGGCACGTGCTCACCACGCATCTCCTTCAGCCAACCCGGAGCGCGCTGCGCCTTCTCGAAGTCGAAACGCCCGGTATCAATCACAGCATCTAAGTCGACATCGCCGTTGTCTGTTGCTATCACTCTCGCATCTGGATTGAGTGAGTTGATCACCGCCTCCAAGCGACTTACCTCACCCTCGGTAACCAAATCGGATTTGCTAATCAAAATAACATCCGCAAATTCAATTTGATCAATCAACAGGTCAGCGACGCTCCGCTCGTCTTCTTCGCCAAGCGACTC
>PBWF01000066.1 GCA_002728935.1 Gammaproteobacteria bacterium
TACCATTTCATCCTCTGAAATCGCATTGCGGGTTTCATGCTTGTTCAGGGTTAATGTGACAATGGAATCCGATTGTTCGTAGAGCAAACACTCGCTCATAGAGCCTCCTCGTTATGCATGATTAACGCCGTTGTTCGCGGGATGATACCATCGCGACCTCGACAACGCTTGAAGCGTTTTATGAAACTACATGGTTACCTAATCACACTCCTAATGATCACGACTCCGATTGCTGGCGTCGCGAGCGACAGGAACATTGAGGAAATTATTGCAGCCCGGCTGGAACTCATGAAACCGGTGGCCCATGCAAAATGGGTCACGGGCCGAGCGATCGAAGACACGGATCGAGAAAAGGTTGTTATCGAGCAAGCCGTTATCTCAGGTTTGCAGTACGGCATCACCACAGACTCAACCACTACCTTTTTTGAGGCTCAAATAGAAGCCGCTAAAGCAATCCAACGCTATTGGTTCAACATCTGGAAGAACGACCCTCCAACGGGTCTAGCGCCCAACCTCACCGAAACCATCCGACCCCAATTACTGGAACTCGGTGATCAAATTTTGAGCCAATTAGGAACCGCGAATCGGTCCTTCACGTTGGCCCGCTTTCGAGCGGCCACTCAAATTGAAGGACTATCCTTGGCGCATCAGCAGGCGCTCTTNCAAGCGCTCCAGGGAATCGAGCACTACCCGTCAAGGTGGGAGCAAATACAAGAAAGTCGAATTGTGCGCGTCGGCACCACCCTCGACTACGCACCTTTTAGCTACTTGAGCGAGAGTGGCGAGCGGGAAGGTCTTGATATCATCCTGGCAACTCAGCTCGCTGAATTCCTTGGTGCNCGCCTTGTTTGGGTCCGCACGTCATGGCCAACCTTGATGAAAGACTTTAGGTCAGGCGCCTTCGACGTTGGCATGAGCGGAATTTCNATTATNCCATCCCGTGCGCGAGAAGGATTTTTCACAAGGTCCTACCACGAGGGGGGCAAGACGCCAATCACTCACTGCAATCTAAAAAACCGCTTTGCCAGTCTTGATGCGATCGACCGTCCGGGAGTCCGAGTCATTGTTAACCCCGGCGGCACGAACGAGCAATACGTCACTGGTGCGTTGAAAGCGGCGACCATCGTCCGCCACCCCGATAACGAAACCATTTTCAAGGCGCTCAGGGCAGGAAAAGCCGATCTCATGATCACGGACGCGATCGAAGTGCTGGTCATGGCACAACGTTACGACGATCTGTGCCCTTCCATGCCGGGCAGCCTTTTTACTCAGCAAAATAAAGGGTGGCTGCTCCCCGAGGATCCTGCCCTACTGAATCGAGTAGAGCAGTTCCTCACCGCGCTTATCGAAAACGGCGAGCTGGCCCANCTCAAGGCGTCAGCCATTGAGGGGGCTGCCCAAATCGCTCACTAGTTGATCAGGCTTTGACGCTCTTCAGCGATGACCGGATGGATCATCGGGTATTGCTATGCGCGACGGAGCGATGCGTACTGCGGCACAGGCTCACCCGCCAGAAAAGACTCGATCATTGCGTTGGCTTCATTGGGAGCGTCTTGCTGGACCCAGTGGGAGATACCTGGGAAGTANCGCAGNGTTAACTGTGACACGTGCGCATCGGTTCCAAATGTGGTCGCCATGGAGAGCGCCATATCGTCTTCGCCCCAAAGCATGAGGGTAGGTGTGTCGATCACTGGATAGCCCAGTTTTTTCTGCCGAACAGCGCCGCCGCCACGTACNAGCGCGCGGTAGTAATTCACCATCGCGGTCAGGTTCTGCCGCCTAGCTCCGTTTTCGTCAAACAGCTCCACCACATCTTTTGGGTAATTCTCAGGCGTTGCTGCACTCTCGCGAATCCAATCACCCATGCTGCCTTTTGCCATCATCCNTTCAGGGAACCAGGGCAGCTGAAAAAAGAAGACGTACCAGGACTTCTTGAGTTGCTCGAGACCACTTCCCATGGCCTTGCCCCCTGGCACGGGGTGCGGAACGTTACAGATGATTAGTTTGGTCAACGGCCGAATTTCGCGAATCGCAAAATACCAGGCGATCACGGCCCCCCAGTCGTGCGCCATCAAGATCACCTCGGTTGCGTCTGCTGCATCAATCAGCGCGCCCACATCCTCCATTAGCACTTCTAGCTGATAATGCTTTAGTCCNTGCGGCGCATCAGTATTACCGTAGCCACGCATATTGGGCGCCCAAACCCGGTATCCCAGCTTTGCTAGGTAAGGCATTTGAAANCGCCAGGAAACACTGTGCTCGGGAAANCCNTGNAAGCACAGNACNAGGNGATCACCNTCNCCCATGGTNTCAACCTCAAACGTAATNCCGTTNGCNTNGACNNGAATGGTCTCAACCTCNGGCAAAATGTCCATTGTTCGTCGCATCNAGCGCTCCTTGCGTCAGAATTCCCAAAGAATACACTGAGATGAAGCGAGAACGCATAAGGGATCTATAGTGCCGGCCAACTTTGAGGTGATCAGCAAGACCCCATGCCAGCTGGGCGAGGGCCCACTTTGGGACCACGATTCAGGCAGGCTGTTTTGGCTGGATAGCTACGACCCTCACCTTTATTATTTGGATAGCGAAGGCTCTATTCAGCAACACGTACTGCCCGCGATGGCGGGTAGCTTAGCAGTGATCGATGACACGAGAGTATTGCTAGCACTCCAAACCGGATTACATGAATACCATTTGACCACACGTGAGTTGACACTTGTTCACGACCCAGAGCCTAATCGGCCAGAGACTCGCATGAATGACGGCAAGGTCGACCGTGCTGGTAATTTCGTGTTCGGATCAATGGGCGTCACGGAGCGGAAAATCGGTCTAGGCAGTTTGTACCGCTACCGACCCTCGGGCGAGCTTGAAACGCTTCTAGATGACATCATTGTTTCAAATGGCCCAGCTTTCTCGCCTAGCGGAGATACGTTTTATTTCACCGACGGCAGGCGCCGTATACTTGCCTACGATTACGATCCTAATGGACCATTATCCAACGAGCGTGTGTTTTTCGATACCAGAAAAATAAACTCTGCGAGCGATGGATGCACTGTGGATGCCGCCGGCAACCTCTGGACAGCACTAATTGGAAGCGGAGAGATCGCCTGCATCGACCAGGACGGTGCGCTGAAGATTAGAATAGATATGCCCGTGTCCCTCCCAAGCTCAGTGAATTTTGGCGGGTTGTCCCTCTCTGTGCTTTACGTGACTTCTATCCGGAATTCAGGGAACAGAACTGACAGTCACTTGCTTTCCGGGCACATATTCGCGCTTAATGATGTGGGAGTAAGTGGCCTCGCGGAGCCCCGATTTAGCTGTAGAACTTCACTGTACGCTAACTGCTGGTATGATTAGACACTCAACCTTTACATTGAATCGCAGAGGCGATTTCTATAACGTCTGCGATCCATGCCCGCAGCATAATCCGGCGTGGCGTTTCGGAGAGGTGTCTGAGTGGTTGAAAGAGCACGCCTGGAAAGTGTGTATACGTTAATAGCGTATCGAGGGTTCGAATCCCTCTCTCTCCGCCAGNTTCTTATAATTGTTTATTAATCAATAACTTATGATTATTTTTCAGCGGTTCTACGCACTATTTTACGCACCCATGTTTACCGCTATCCAGTAGGAAGAGTGCGTAATTTACACACTTTTGGAGGCCGGTAATCCGATCAAGTTTTTACAGTCCTGATCCTCTTCTTCGATAAAACTAAAGGGCCCAGCGGCTGTTGATCCGATTCTCTTTGAGCATAATCAGTCATTAGGGGAACCGAGTAGCAGTCGACGTCTTCGAGCCATTAGTTCCTGCAGCCAAAGACCTCAGCGACCGAATAAACCTCTCACTAGTCGAAGACTACTTTTTTGCAATCTCCACCCTGCCTGTGTGAGCCAGATCTAGGAAATTGATGCGCACTAGACCGCTTATTCAAAAAGTAAAGCAAGCTTTACTTTTCGAACGTTCCGCACCCATAATGTAAAGTACACAGTACATATTGTATAGGAAGCCAATCATGAACACCGAAAAGTCGAGACACTCTTCTTTCCGCCAAGAATTGAGCAGAACTGGAGTTTTGCTAGTTCTTTTCTCGGCGGCTTGGGCAGCAAGCACTGCAGCCGTGGGATATGGACCGAGACTGTGGTGGAATTATGACGCTACCCTTGCCGTAGCTGCGGTAATCGTAAATTTCACAGCAGGCCTCCTCATGCTGGTCGCGTTCTTTCGACACATGAAAAGTATGGATGAACTCCAAAGACAAACGCACCTAGAGGCAATGGCGATCACTCTAGGGGTAATGTTTATCCTCACCGTCTCCTATGGGAGCTTGGAACCCGCAGGTTTAGTCGATGACACGCACCCTGCGAATCTCTTATTCATCGCTGCACCAACCTATATCGCTCTAGCGATCTTATTCTGGCTAAGGCGGACACGCGGATGAAAAACAGATTGAAGGTGTTAAGGGCGGAACGTGATTGGACGCAAACAGATCTAGCTTCGGCTCTCAATGTCACCAGGCAAACCATACACGCGATCGAGACCGACAAATACGACCCCAGCTTGCCCTTGGCTTTCAAGATCTCGATCCTCTTTAATCTTCCAATCGAACAAATTTTCACGCCGGAGGGGGACTGAAACAAGCCCGTGTTAATCTGCGATAGCTCATCCTTGGATGATCGCAACCGTAATTTTTTACTATTAAAAACAATAGTTTAGAAAGAAAATGTCACACTAGAGCCCGATTAAGATGTAGAAGCCCAACCACTATTATCTAGACTTGACAGCCTACGATGCGAACATTATCACCAAAGCATCAGTCGGGCTTTTGTATTCGGTATTCAACGTTGACCCTTTCTGAAACTTCAATCGCCATTCTCGCCATATTGCTGAAGGAGTCGATACCTTCGTTGGGAAACCCTCTGCGTGTCCGATGGATGTTGAACCGACCTGACAATTGTTGATCAAATTGATTCTCTATGATCTCGCGACCCAAGATGTAGCCAAGAAGACCTCCCCAGGTCGCTGCAGGATTATCGGAGTCCCAGCCTGCCAAGACCGCAATTTTCAGCGTCTCTTTTAGATCACCCTGGCCATAAAAAAGCGAAACCAAACTTGCTGCAAAGTTAATCCCCGAAGCAAAACAGCCATTGCAATGCAAGTCCCTTGAAGTTAAATCGTAGCCATCTTGCTGCTCAACCTGGTATCGCTGGTAAAGAGCATCGCGAGTTTCCTCCCAGGTAAATCCGGCCGCATGCTGACGCTTGACGAAATCAAACATCGAAGCTGGAACCGAGTTATCTGGTAGGTACTGCCGAGCGGCATGGGCGAGGTTCTGAAGACGCTCGGGAGCCAAATCGCCCCGCGGTTCTAGCGCTGCCAAGGAGTGCATAACAATATAAAACTCTGAGATAAGAACAGCGTCCCCGTAACCTGCCGTGCGTACCGGAAGATATGCGATCTCCAAAGCCACTTTGGGAACCCCAGGTGCCAGCAAGCCGAATATCTCGGTAGTCAACTGGGCGTCGATCATGTCGCCGTTAGGATTATTATCTGGGTGAGCTGTTTCGGGTGGTAAATAGCCCTTTAACATAAGCGTGTGCGCGCTCTGGTTAGACACCCATAGGAAGTTCTGATAGCCAAATTCGTCTTTGCCATAAGGAGTGGGTTGCAACTCGTCGTAGATGTGACGAACCCACGCTTCTCGTATTTGGGTCGGTGTAAGTTTAGCGGTCTGTTGCTGGTACATGGTCCACAAATACATGTACTCAACGTCTGTATCGTCGTCTGCCCCCCAAATCTCGTCGGGGCCGCGAAGCACAAAGTCGATATGACTCGATACGTCGCTGGGCCTTTCACTCCAAATGTTGGGTTGATCCGGCTTACCCCAATCATCTCGGGTGTAAAACTGGCCGTACTGGCCCTGGCCCCCAATCTTGTCCATCTCGGTAATCAGCCCTGTCCAGTTGCCAATCGACTGACCAAGCCAGAAGCCCTGCCATTGATCTGATCTCACCTCGTTGGTTGCGGTTTCATTAGCGTTACAAGGCAGCCGCGTTACAGCAACATTAACGAGTGTCAGGATAAAGAGGATCTGGAATAGCATCTGCAAAATGTTTTTCACCTTTTCTGCGTTATCTACCCGCAAGCTAAACCACGGCCCATCAGTCAGAGAGAAATCCGCTGACCACATCGAAAAGATGATGCCGATTATTCTCAAGCAGCATGGAGTGGGTGCCCCCACCTAGCACCGTCAGTCTTTTTTCCTCAGCCGATGTAAGACGACTAAAGACGGCCTGACCCTGAGCGGGGGTTGTCTCCTGATCCTGCTCCCCCACTACGATCTGCACCGGTGATTGAATCAATCCGGGGTCGTACCAAGGCTCACCTGTCCTTGCCACTTGTATGAAATCCTTTGTAACACCCGAGGGCGCGCGCAGTTCCCCTATTGAATGAAAGTCAGGATCGCACGCTATCGTATGCTCACACCAACGACGGCGAACGTCTTCGCTAACCAACGCGTTGATTTCTCGAGACTCGAGACCTGCCTGCCAACGCTCGAAAGCCGCATGAGCCGTCACTCCTCGATAGGCGCCCGGAGACGCTGATGCAAGACTTTCAGATTCAATTTTCTCAACCCAAAGCGCACCACATAACACCAGCTTTCTGACGTTATCGGGGTAAAGGCCTGCATAGGTGCCACATATCGCCGTGCCCCAACTGTAGCCGATCAGGTCGAGTTGCGTGATGCCGCGATCTTTAAGAATGAAGTCGACGGCAGTGCCCACTTCCTGGACAGCATGCTTGGTATCCACCAAAGGGGCATTGTCCTCAGGCGGCTCACTCATCTCAACTGGGCGGTCTGATCGCCCGTAACCCAGCAGGTCGAGACACCAGGCGTCAAAGCCGAGCCCTGCCAACTGATCCATCCAGGACATTCCCTCAATCTCGTAGTCAAACGTATCGCTCGAGCCGTAGGTTGCGCCATGAACAAACAGAACGGTCATACTTGACCGACACTGATCTTCGGCATTTGAGCGCTTATTGCGCAGTAGTAGCTCAAGCCCATCCTGCAAACTGGGTAATCGATAATCACGTTTGACAATCATTTCTGTTCCAAACTGTTTAGATTCCTCAACTAAAGTCAACAGCCTTAATGATCGCTCATGTATTGCTTAAAAACCGATTCACAACGGCGACGACAAAACTCTCTAAATCTTTAAAGCCATAGTTTTGCGGAACAATTCTTCCTTCTATCAGCAGATTCGAGAGCCCATAAACTTGTGCCCAAGCGATCGGAATATCCAGTCCTGAGAGCCCTTTCCCAAAATGATTAAGCGGCGTGGCGGCTAGGGCATTTGCCATTAACATGTACCCTTCAACAAGAATCTCGGGCGCTTCGCCCACGTCAGTGATCGATTCGGAAATATCCGTTGTGCTCATCAGACGGAACAAAGCTGGATGCTTAAGAGCAAAACGGATATGGCCAACGGCGAGACCAGCGAGATAGCCAGTCCCTGACTTATCAGCCGCCTCACGAACCATAAACTCGCCAAGCCATTTAGTGCCTTGAGCACAGACTGCCGTAATTAGCGCTCGTTTGTCGCTAAAATGACTGTATGGAGCGGCTTGGGACACGCCTGAAGCACGTGCAACCCGGCGCAAAGTGAGCGCCTCTATACCCTCTTCCTCCAAAATCTTTACAGCATTTCCAATCAACGCCTCACGCAAGTTGCCGTGATGATATTTCGATATTTTTGCGTCCGTCCGCTGAGCCACTCCACCACCTAACCGTCGTTTGGATTTCTGATCCGTATGAGCAAGAAAATTAACATTATTCTGCCCTCGGCAGGAGGTAATTGATATCTGCAGGTAAGCAGAAAAATCTGCTATTGGCGAACCCATTCCGCTCGTAACTAAGCCCTCTAAACAATGAGTCACTAAATTGGCTGCCCTTTCTCCAAGATAGAACATCCAGATACAGGGCAAGCATTGGTAACGGCAATTTTGATGCGTAATCCCGAGCAGAAATGCGCGTTTCGACACCCGACCCTTTCAGAACCTAATTCGCACGAGCAAAGAGCATGTCGCGCAAAAGGCAAAACCGAGTTTCACATGAAGTTTTTACTCAATTGCAGTGACTATCATCCTAACTTGACATCGTTAAGTTCCGTGATAGTTTTTTAGGTAGTTTCTTTTAAGCGAGGGGAAAAATGTACGACATCATTATTCGTGGCGGTTCAATCGTCGATGGGACGGGTGCAGAGCCAGTACTAGGGGACGTGGGAATCAAAGATGGCGTGATTGCCGCACTTGGACAGGTGGAAGGAGACGCAAAGGAAGTAATTGACGCTACTGGCAAAATGGTGACGCCAGGGTTTATTGACATTCATACCCACTTGGATGCCCAAATCGGCTGGGATCCAGATATGACCCCGGTTAGCTGGCATGGAGTGACCACCGCCCTGATCGGAAACTGCGGCGTCACCTTTGCACCTTGTAAACCCGACGACAGGGAATTTTTAGCTGCCATGATGGAAACTGTAGAGGACATCCCTCGCGACGCGATCATGTCAGGCTTACCTTGGGACTGGGAACAGTATGGCGAATATTTGGACTCAATCGCGAACAAACCCACGGCAATCAATATCGCTGGTATGGTCGGTCACAGCGCCATCCGCTATTACGTGATGGGTGAGCGATCCTTTGAAGAACAAGCAAGTGACGATGAAAAGCAGCAGATGGCGGATATCGTTGCTAACTCTTTAGAGAGTGGCGCGTTTGGCTTTTCGACCAACCGATTTGAGCCACACGTTGCGCCGGATGGGCGATCTATTCCGGGCACCTTTGCCGAGGCAGATGAACTAGCCGTGATCTCGCGTGCGGTAGCGAGGCACAACGGTCTAATGCAAACAGTAGGTGCCAGTGAAGATGTGATGCAAGCTATGGCCGACGAGGGAAGTCGATTACTGTTCAGCTATGGCACGCCACCGGATGAGGGCGCGGGTTCAGCGCGAGCCGCCTGGCTGGAGCAGTTTTCGCAAGGTCGGGATGTCACGGCTATTACTCACGTGCGCAGTTCAGGATTGTTGTTTGGGTTGAGCACGCGTTTCCCGATCCGAGGTCAGAGTTGGAAGCAACTCTCAATGGTCAATATGGAATCGCGCTTGCAACTGATTGACGATCAGGATTTCGTAGCCAACCTCATCGCAGAGGCTGAAGCATCAGAGGCGAGGAATGTGATANGTGATCTTTTCTATTTGGGTGCTGACGAAGTGCCGAATTACACCGAAACTCGGAGCGTCAAAGCCATGGCTGAAGAAGCCGGCGAGCACTGGGTCGAGACTATTCTGAGATTGTCCAGGGAAACAGGCGGTACGGCGCTATTCAACTGGCATATGTTCCAAAAGAGCATGAATGAGTTGAAAGACCTGTTTACCAAATCCGACCACATTTTTCCTAGTTTAGGAGATGCGGGAGCGCATGTTTCACAAATCATGGATGCTGGATGGTCAACCTTTATCTTGTCGTACTGGCACCGCCAAACCGGCACCTTCACCATGGGTGAAGCGATCCAAAAGATGACTAGCGGACCTGCCAAGGTTCTTGGTCTGACCGATCGAGGCTTGCTGGCCGAGGGATTGAAAGCCGACATCAACGTTTTTGATGCGGATGAAGTGACTGAATTACAACCAACCTTAGTCAATGACTTCCCAGGCGGTGCACCTCGATTCATTCAGCGCTCGCGCGGCTTTAAAGCAACCATCGTAAACGGCGAAATCAGTCTCTTGGATGGCGAATTGACAGGCAACCGCGCCGGTCAGATATTACGCCACTCGGCCTAACCAAAGTTGGGATCTCGCGCCTGTTGCGGCGTGAGATCCTTGGAGCAACGAATGAAATCAAAGCAGATTACGCTCAAGTCGCGGCCAATCGGCGTACCCCAAACCACTGATTTCGAAATGGTAGAGGTGGAAGCGCGCGCACCCGATGTGGGTGAAGTCCTGGTGGAAAACGTTTTCATGTCAGTGGACCCCTACATGCGGGGCAGAATGCGTGAAGCATGGGGNCCTGGGGACGTGCTCGAGGGTGGCGCCATAGGCCGTATACTGGAATCCGGCTTCGATGGACTCCAAGCCGGTGATTTTGTCAGCCATGGCATGGGCTGGCGCGAACATGCCACCATGCCCGGTAAAGCTTGCAGCAAGGTGGATCCAGACCTAGCACCNCTTCAGGCGTACCTCGGCGTTATGGGTATGCCTGGACTGACTGCTTATGGCGGCTTATTGGTGACAGGCCAATACAAAGATGGTGAAACTGTTTTCGTCTCTGCAGCATCTGGAGCAGTGGGCAGCGTGGTCGGTCAGATCGCTCGGATCAAAGGCAGCAAGCATGTGATCGGTAGTGCAGGCTCCGCCGCGAAAGTGGNCATGCTGAAGCAAGATTTCGGATTCAGTCATGCCTTCAATTACAAAGAAGCGGACATTCTTGGTGAGCTGCGTGCCGGTGCTCCAAGCGGCCTGGATATTTATTTTGAAAATGTGGGTGGCATGCAGTTGGAGGCGGCCCTGACCCATATGCGGCCACATGGACGAATCCCGATTTGCGGAATGATNGCGCACTATAACGACGGTGACGCTATTACCCCCGGGCCGCGCAATCTGACGGAAACCATTTACAAATTCGTAACATTGAGTGGCTTTGTCGTCTCCGCATTCGGTCACTTGCAGCCGCAATTCGTGAAAGATATGAGCGGCTGGATTCAAGCCGGTGACCTCAAATATCAAGAGACAATTTTTGATGGCATTAACTCAGCGCCCGAAGCGTTCATAGGACTATTCTCGGGTGCGAATGAAGGCAAAATGTTGGTTCAATTAGCCGACGTCTAGCTTTCGGGCCTGTAGCCCCATCGTCTTGTAACACTTCGAGATATTAAGGGAGCAAGTATGAGCCTGGCGCAGTTTTCACTTCAGGGAAAAAAAGCCCTGGTCGTGGGTGGCCGACGAAACATGGGCAAAGGATTTGCGCTCGGATTGGCCGAGGCTGGCGCGGATGTGGCGGTCGCAGACTTGCAGGTTGATGACGGTCGCATGCAAGCAGTAGCGGATGAAATCACTGGCATGGGGCGGCGAGGCCTTGCTGTGCAGGTAGACATCTCATCCAAGACCAGTGTGGATGAGTTAGTTGCCAATGTCGTCGAGTCTCTCGGCGGCATCGATATATTAATGAACGTGGCGGTCATGTATCACCGCAAATCACTGCCCGAACTCGATGAAGACGGTTGGGATCGCCTGACTGACGTCAATCTCAAAGGATATTGGCTGATGCTCCAGGCGGTGGCGCCTATTATGCAGGCACAGCGAAGTGGCAGCATTATTAACCTGTCCTCTCGAGGCGGGCTGAAAGCTCACGCTGACAAAGCCATGGGTAACTACGCGGTTATCAAAGCAGGCATCGCCATGATGACGCGCCAATATTGTCGCTATCTAGGTCCTTATAACGTGCGCGTGAACGCGATAGCACCCTCTTTGGTGGAGTGGGAGCAACATCCAGCGGGAGACTATTACCGCGACAATCCAGAGAAGGTCCCGAGGGAACCATCACCTGCCCCAACACCAACCGAACAGGAAAAATTTGAAGCTTGGTTAACTGGGCCAGAGAATTTACCGCTGGGCAGGGTCGCTACTTTCGAGGAAATGGCCAACGCAGCGGTCTTTTTGGCCTCTGATGCTTCTAGCTACATTACCGGTCAAGTGCTGTGCGTAGACGGCGGCTATATGGCATGAGGGAAGCCTAGAAAAGGAATACCATCATGAAACTTGGCCAGAATTGGGTTCTAAATCATGTGGGGATGACCGTAGGTAATCGCAATGCCGTACTACGACACTTCCAGTCACTGGGTGTAGGGGTCAGCGTAGGCCCGCAACCACTGCTTCCACACGAGTCAGGCGAAGGGTCCTTGATGTTCTATCGGACCCTGCAGGGCGAGCCCGTCACAAACACCTATCAAACAGGAGGAGCACATAATTTCAAAGATGGCGAATGCCAAATCGGTGATTGCCAACTTGAGTGTTTCCCGATGCGGCCTGGCCCCGGAATTTTTTTGAGTGAATACCTTGAACACAAGGGCCCCGGCATCAATCACATCTGCTTTAACTCCGACTCTGTCGAAGAGGATACGCAGCTATTGTTAAGCAAGGGCTGCAATTTAATGTTTGAAGCCAAGGTTAATGGTCGAACGGTTGAGAATTACCTGGATAGTCGAACCCATGGAGACCTGATGATCTCTCTACGTCCTCCAGCGACCGAGTGGGAAATTGCCTGGAAGGCGAATAATGAGGCCCATCCTTTAGTCAATGATTGGCGTTTTATCGGTGTCGGTCTAGCGGTTAACAGTGTTAGCGAAGCGACTTCCTATTACGCGTCTTTGGGCTTTGAGCCTATCGACGAGCCGAGCATAGACACCAGCCTCGCCATGCAGCGACAGGGATTTCAAGTCGGCCCACTGGTTTTCGAATTCTGTCAGCCTGTCGGCAAGAACAGTTACTGTGGCGATGCGCTCAACAGGCGAGGCGAGGGCGTTTTTGATCTGGTTTTTCAGGTGAAAAACCTTGCTGACGAAACGGCTCGTCTGGAGTCTCACGGTTTGAAGAAAATAGCCTGTGNTGACGAAAAAAGTGCCTGTTTCGATACCCGGGCAGAGGGAAACACCCTATTACGACTCGTGGCCTAGGCGGCAACTAACACTGAAA
Source organism: Gammaproteobacteria bacterium (assembly GCA_002728935.1). Next base: position 12,745 of record PBWF01000066.1, read on the forward strand.
ACAGACTCAATCCCGGCATTCAATGCCCTGTTTTCAAATCGGTCTGAGACCGGAGGATCAAGCTACTNACCCTGAGTTTTAAANTCAAACCTATTCGCAGGAGCAAAANAGTGACCCATGACGTTGTTATTCGAAATGGCCTGATCGTNGATGGACTAATGAACAGCGCCTACCCTGGCGATGTTGCCATTGACGGCGACACGATTAGTGCACTCGGCAAAGTGGATACAAAGGGNCGTCGAGAAATAAACGCTGAGGGTGCAGTCGTAACGCCAGGATTCATAGACTTACACACGCATATGGATGCACAAATTGGTTGGGACCCCCAGGTTACGCCCGCATCATGGCACGGGGTCACTTCAATTCTCATGGGAAACTGCGGCGTTTCTTTTGCCCCNGTGCGAACCGAAGACAAAGAATTATTAGCCGAAATGATGGAGTCCGTAGAGGACATTCCCAGGCATGCCATTTTATCGGGACTATCCTGGCAATGGTCGACGTTCGGCGAGTATCTGGACTCCATTGAGCTATGNAAACCTGCCGTNAACGTTGCAGCACTGGTTGGTCATGCAGCTACTCGCTTCTACGTCATGGGGCCTCGGGCTGTAGAAGAGGCACCCACGGCCGAAGACATTAGCCAAATTGCCGAACTCGCTGGCAAATCCGTCAGAGAAGGTGCTGTCGGATTTTCTGTCAATCGATTGAAAGCTCACAGACTTCCTGATGGGCGCTGTATTCCAGGCACTTTTGCGCCGGAGGACGAGCTCGTAGCCATCGCGCGCGAAGTTGGCGCAGCAGGCGGCTTCATGCAAAGCGTAATTGAGGCGCATCCNCTGGATGAAGAAATGCGTCTTATGCGAAAACAGCTAGAGGCGGCGGGAACTCACATGCTCTTTAGTGCGCCATGGCTCCCCGGGGTAAATGGCGCCAGTGCCTACCAACCAGCCATCGACTCGATGCGAGAGGCTGGGCTTAACATTACGGGTACCACACAGCCTCGCGCCGCGGGATTTCTATCTGGGCTCAGTACATCGATCTTGTTTAGTCTGCGCTCGAAGAGCGAAAGTTGGCGGAAATTGCAGCAGACACCGGTGCCGGAAAGGCTGGCATTGATTCAAGATCAAGCGTTTCGAGNAGCGCTCATTCGAGATGGCAAGGCCATGGAACTAGCGCAACACATTGGCCAAACCCTGTCTTCTCCAAAGTTCGGACTACCCTGCGGAAAAACCTTCTGGATGGGTACCGCTGAGCGCCCCGATTATGCACAACAATCCGATCAATCACTGGCAAATCTCGCTCAGGCCGCAGGTGAGCATCCGGTCGAAACCTGGCTTCGCTTGCAGCTTGAATCCGAGGGCAAAGGTTTCTTTCACTTGCGATTCGTCAATGAGGATTTGAGNGCACTGCCTGACTATATGGGTTCCGACTGGGTTGTTCCGGGCGTTGGAGATGCTGGGGCTCATGTCAGTTTGATCATGGACGCAGGCTGGACAAGCTTTTTTATTTCGCACTGGTACAGAGACACGGGTACCTACTCTTTGGAAGAAACCATTCACATGCTGACTGCCAAGCAAAACCGTGTACTTTGCCTTGCTGATCGAGGCTCGCTGGTCGTTGGCAACAAGGCGGACATTAACGTTCTGGACATCAATCGAGTGGAAGAACGTCAACCACGACGAGTCGAGGATTTCCCTGGAGGCGCACCAAGACTGATTCAGCGTGCTGTGGGCTATCGTCAAACCCTCGTTAATGGCAAGGTGATTTTGGAGAACGATGAATTAACGGGAGAAAGAAGCGGTGTAATGCTGCGGAACCAATCAAGCACTTAGATTTTAAAGTTTCGTGTCACAACGTTTGATTTAATGATTCATTAATCAACGACATGTGAGATTGTAAAAGCCTTTACCAAGTATCAATGTAAGGATACTTCTTTTTCGTTCGGTGTGGTTTCGGTGGTAATCGCTTTAAACTCGCTGCGATCCAAGAGCGCGT
>PBWF01000067.1 GCA_002728935.1 Gammaproteobacteria bacterium
CTCAAGCCGCTTTTTGCCTTCGCAATGAGTTCGCCGGCAACAAGGGGTTGACGCTCGTCTACCCACGCGTTGTGCTGCGTGAGTTGCTGGGAAGATTGGCCTTTCGGCTGCCAGTAGAGTTGGGCGGGTTCATTGATCGTCGATTGCAGGGTCAGTATTCCAGCGTTGCCCACCCGATAGTCGTGGATGACCTTGCCCGACGGAGTCAATCGCTCTGGCTGGCCCTGATCGGCGGACAGTTTGGCAAGCTGTACGCTCCGATCGTCTTCAAGCAAGCAGAAAACCGCTTCGCCCTTGGCGTCAAAGCGGGGGCTGGTGCAATTGCGATCAAGCGGCTTGGATAAGTTTGAGATTCGCCCCGTTTGGAGATCGACCTCGCCGACGGTTTGCAGGGCATACCAAATATCTTTGGCATCCCCTCCATCGAGATAGAGCAAACGCTCGCCGCTCGGCGAATAGATGGGCCGATTCCACCAGCTGGGATCCCCGTCTGGTCCAGTGCTCTGAGTGAGTTTTCGAACATTACTGGGGGTTTCGATGTCCAACTCATAGATGTCCCAATTTTCATGGCGGTCAGGGTCTGCACCGCGCTTGCTAACAAATGCGATCCGGGACCCATCCGGCGAAAAGGTGGGCAGGACCGAGTCGTAATGGGGTGACGTAAGGGGAGTGGTTACCTTCGTGTCGAGTGAGAGTAGCACGATCTGCTGTTTGGTGTTTTTAAGGTAGCCCGCATTGTCATGTTTGAATAGCAACCGATCCAAAACAATCGGTGCCTCGGTCTCCTCAGGAATATGGTCCAATGACGGATCGATATCGGGCTCGATGACGAGCGCAAGCGATTGACTGTCTGGCGCCCAGGCAAAGTCGAGCACGCCATCTTCGGCATCGCTAACGCAAGCTAGCGCTCCCGGGCGTTTGAGCGGCAGCAAGCAGACTTGGCTGGTCGGTTCCTCTCCCTTCTTTTCTTGGTCTGCCAGCACTGCGAGCCATTCGCCGCTGGGAGAAAATTGTGGACTAGAGGCCCCCCCAGGGACGGAGGTCACGGCACTCGCTCCTCGAGATTGGATATCCACCAGCCATACTTGTGACTCGTAAGCNTCTTTTCCCTCAAGTTTCTTGCTGACGACATAGGCTGCCCAATCCTCGTTGGGCGATAGGTCGGGCTCGCTCAGTCGCTCATAGAGGAGAAGATCAGCGGGTGAGTAGGGCGATGCCTGGGTCGCAGTGGCCAAGAGGCTGCTCGCGAGTACGACGCTCGCCTTTGCAACAAGCGCAGCTCGAGCTCGATCGATGGAGATAAGTGGCCGGCTGGCCTCGGTCGTCCAGCGCCTGAGCGCTTGAGCGCTACGAATCAAAAGGGTCAGCCTTGAAGGCTGGGAACTGCATGATGGATGCGTTGCTNTCATTGGTTGATCTGTAGTTTGCTGCTTGAAGTAACGAAAGATTGCACGGGAGGGATGCGTGACTCAAGCGCGATGATNTGCGATCAACGCATTGTCAGCCAAAATATGGCCGGCGGCGGGAAAACGTTCGTGATAGGGTCAGGGCACCAACGGGAGATTACACATGGATTATTCACCAGAACGGGCAGGTCTGAATGCGGAGCGGTTGAGTCGGATTACCGACTTTCTACAGCGGAATTACATCGAACCGCGAAAAATCTCGGGTTGTCAGGTCGTTGTCGCTCGTCACGGGGCCCTCGCCTATGAAGCCTCGTTAGGACTCATGGATATCGAGCGGACAAGGCCCATGCTTGATGACACCATTTTTAGAATCTACTCGATGACCAAGCCCATTACCTCGATCGCGTTGATGCAACTCTATGAACAAGGCCTTTTCCAGTTAAATGATCCGGTGCACAGAATAATTCCGAGTTGGAAAAATCTCGCGGTCTACGACGGCGGTGACGTCGACAATATGTCGCTTAAGTCGCCTGATTCGCCGATGACTGTTCGCCACCTGCTTGGACATATGGCGGGATTGTCTTACGGCTGGTCAGATCATCCGGTAGATGAGGCTTATCGGCGGCGTGATGTGAGTCGTGGGGAGGGCGCGACCCTTGAAAGTTTCGTCACTCAGCTGAGTGAACTGCCGCTCGTTTACTCGCCGGGCACGCAGTGGCGGTATTCACTGGCAACGGATGTTTGCGGTCATCTGGTTGAGGCGCTATCAGGTCAGCCGCTGGATGAGTACTTCGCCGAGCACATTTTTGAGCCCCTTGGAATGACCGATACTGCGTTTTCCGTNGCGCCCGACAAGGCAGATCGATTTGCGGCCAATTACCAGCGCCAAGCGGATAAGTCGTTAAAGCTGATCGATGACCCCGAGCGTAGCAGTTACTTGAAGCATCCCACGTTCTTCTCCGGCGGTGGGGGGTTAACCGGTACGATCAAGGACTATCTGAACTTCTGCGAGATGCTGCGGCAAAAGGGCGTCTTGGGTAGTGAGCGGATCATTGGCTCTAGAACGCTTGCGATGATGCATCGGAATCACTTGCCTGGCGGCGGTGATCTTGCGTCCAGTGCGCTCGGAGACTTCTCAGAGACAGCGTATGAGGGCGTAGGGTTTGGTCTCGGATTCGCGACCTCGATGGATGAAGTGGCGACAGGTCAAGTCGGAGCCGGCGACTATTACTGGGGAGGCGCAGCATCGACCATTTTTTGGGTGGATCCTGTGGAGGACCTCGTCGTGATCTTTATGACGCAACTGATGCCGTCGGCGACGTTTAACTTCAGGGGGCAGCTGAAAAATATCGTGTACTCAGCGATTGAGGATTAACGCGGCGCGATGCTTCGCTCCTAGGGAATAAGGCATTCAACGCTGTGTGTTGCCAGCAGGGTGGTCTTAGAGGGCCACCGAGGCGTTCTTCTGAATGTGTTGATTGAGCGTCGACTTAGAGGCACGGAGGTTTGTCTCTGCAGATTCGCCCAAGGCGATAGCGAGAGAGACCTGAATTGCATCGAGGATGGCGAGCGCAACAAGGCGTGAATTCATCGGAGTATAAAGATGCGTGTCNTCATCAACATCACAGGCAAAAACCATGTCAGCCGCGTCGGCGAGGGCTGAGTCAGAGCNGGTGAGGGCAATGGTTGAAGCACCTTGGTCCCTGCATTGTTTAAGCGCTTGAATCAGTTCGGGCCATTCTCCCGTTTGCGACACAAAGACAAACGTCTCCCCGCGCCGAGTAATCGAAGCGGACTGAAGAATGGTGGGCGTGTCCACCGCGCTGCGGCAAGGGATNCCCAGCCTAAAGAATTTATGCACTGCATCTTGGGCGACTAATCCCGAGGCACCCAGCCCAGCGAATACGATGTGCGATGCGGATCGAAGNCGTTCTGCTGCCATTTCAAATGGTAGATTCTGGCTGATGCCAGACACATCCAGCAGGGATCGCGCGCAACTTTCCAGTACCTTAGATGCCGCCAACTGAAGGGAGTCGCTGGTGGATATTTCCCGATGGAGCACTGTGTTTGACGGAGTAATGCGCGTNAATAGCGCATCTTTGAAATCGCGAAATCCCTTATAACCTAGTCGCCTACAGAGTCTTATGACGGTGGGTTCGCTGACACCGACGCGGCGGGCTAACTCACCCACCGACATTTGTGAAATGGGATTTGGCTCACTCAGAATGAAGTCAGCGACGCGGGTCTCAGAAGGCGATAGCCGGTCGCGTTGTTGCTTGATAATAAGACTTGCTGCTTGCATGAGTAGCAAAACTACAGAATTTGCGCTTGAAAGTCACGGTAAATTGTAGCTAAACTACAAATTCTCGTGCAAACCCACCTATCCAAAAGTTTTCTTATGGCGCAACTCAATCCGGTTGATCTCTTTGATCTTGTTATCTTCGGCGGGTCAGGGGACCTCGCGCTCAGGAAGCTGATACCCGCACTCTGGCCCCGGCACTGCGATGGTCAGCTCCCAGTCGGCAGCCGAATCATTGGCGTTGGCCGAAGCCATATCGACCATGACCAGTATTTGGCGTTGGTTGCACAATCACTGGAGGCTGCAACCGGCGAGAGCACGGTTCACTCGGAGTGGGCAGCATTTTCGGATCGAATCGATTATGTCGAGGTCGATGCTCTTGACAGTCAAACCTGGGATCCGCTGTGTGAGACGCTAGCAGGTCGCGAGCAAGTCTTGAGAGTGGTCTACCTTGCCACGCCGCCAACACTCTACGGACCCGTTGCGCGAGGGTTTAAAGAGCGGGGGCTCATCGTTCCCGATATGCGCATCGTGCTTGAGAAGCCGGTTGGGAGGAATTTCGAATCGGCGCGAGAGATCAATGACGAGGTAGGGCGCTATTTCTCTGAGAGTCAGGTGTTCCGCATAGACCACTATCTCGGTAAAGAAACCGTTCAAAACTTGCTCGCGCTCCGTTTTGGTAATGCCATCTTTGAACCGCTGTGGCGCCGCGAAGTTATCGATCACGTGCAAATCACGGTCGCCGAAGAGTTAGGCGTCGGCGACCGAGTGGGTTTTTACGATGATATCGGCGCCCTAAGGGACATGGTGCAAAACCATTTGCTCCAATTGGTCTGCTTGGTGGCTATGGAGCCGCCCGCAAATTTAGATGACGACGCGGTTCGTGACGAAAAGATCAAGGTGCTTCGGGCACTGCGGCCATTGACCGAGGACCTGCTGAAATCCTCATCGGTGCGTGCGCAGTACCTCTCAGGCGCTGTGAAAGGAGAGCTCGCCGCTTCTTATGCAGAGGAGCTTGGTGAGGCGAGTCAGACTGAGACCTTCGTTGCGCTGAAGCTTGAGATAGATAATTGGCGCTGGTCTGGTGTTCCTTTTTTCGTAAGGACGGGCAAGCGGTTACCGGAGAAACGTTCAGAAATTGTCATTCAGTTTAAGCCCGTGCCGCATACGATCTTTGATGCGCGGGTGAGCGCAACCTTGCCCAACCGATTGACTATCACTTTACAGCCAGACGAAGGAGTGAACCTCACCATGATGGCCAAAGAGCCTGGTCCCGGTGAGTTTGGGCTGCGGCCAGTGTCGCTCGACCTGAGTTTTGAAGAGACCTTTGGCATTCGTTATCCAGACGCCTATGAGCGATTAGTCATCGAGGTGTTACGGGGTAATCAAGCGCTCTTCATGCGGCGCGATGAAGTGGAGGCGGCCTGGCGCTGGAGCGATGGCGTCATCGAAGGCTGGGCGCAATCCGGTCAGCCGCTTGAGACCTATGTCGCTGGCTCCTGGGGGCCAACCGAGGCATCCATGATGCTCGACCGAACGGGTCGTGCATGGAACTAAAGGCGTTTTCCAATCGAGCGGAGGCGAGCGATGCAGCCGCTCAATTTGTTGCGGCCAATGTTTGCTCGATACTAACCAACGCGCCTGAGGTGCTGGTCGCGGTTCCCGGTGGGTCAACCCCTCACGCGTGTCTTACGCTACTTGGACAGCAAGATTTACCTTGGCAGAACATTGCAGTCACCCTAACGGATGAGCGGGATGTTCCAAGGGACCANCCGGACAGTAATTTTGGATTGCTCCTTGAAACGGTATTTGCAGGGCAAGCCTTGACGGAGCGCTTTGTGCCTCTGAATGAGGATGCCGTCTTTGGAACCCAACATCTTCCGCTAGTGACGCTCCTGGGCATGGGAGAGGACGGCCACTTTGCGTCCATTTTTCCTGATGTGACTGAGCGAGATANCTTGCTTGATGCTAGATCAGAGCGCCTACTGGCCTCAGTCACCACGGGAAGCAGTCCCCATCCACGATTCACACTGACCATGGCGAGGTTCGCGCGGGCCGAGGCGACAGGACTGCTCATTTTTGGTGACACGAAACGATCAGTACTTGAGGCGCCTGCGTCGCTCCCGGTCTCCCATCTCATTCAGGCCATGGATGATCGGTTGACCGTTTTTTGGGCGCCGTGAGGCCTAGCTATCCCTGGGGGGACAAGGGACCCCATTTTGTTTTAGACGTATAAGCCGCGCTGTGAACTGAGCGCGTAACCAAAAAAGAGGTCTTCCAATGATGTTAAACCCGGTGCTCGAAACAGTGACTGANCGAATTAAAGAGAGGAGCTTAGACACTCGGCGCCAGTACCTTGCTCGCATGGCTAATGCCGCTCAGGCGGGCCCAGCGCGAGGCCATCTNTCGTGCAGTAATTTGGCCCACGGNATGGCGGCTTGCGCGAGTCAAGACAAGAATCGCTTGACGGACGAATTGGTGCCNAATATCGCGATTGTCACCGCGTACAACGATATGCTCAGCGCGCACGCGCCGTACGAGCGCTATCCAGCCCTGATCAAGGAAACGGCAGAAAGGTTGGGTGCGGTGGCTCAAGTCGCAGGCGGAGTTCCCGCGATGTGTGATGGGGTCACTCAGGGACAACCTGGCATGGATTTGTCGCTGTTTTCGCGAGACGTGATTGCGATGTCTACCGCGGTTGCGCTGTCCCATAACATGTTTGATGCGGCGCTCTGCCTCGGCGTGTGCGACAAAATTGTGCCCGGTATGTTGATGGGGGCGTTGAGTTTTGGGCACTTGCCGATGCTCTTTGTTCCAGCAGGACCAATGCCGTCTGGTCTNCCTAATAAAGAGAAAGCGGCCGTTCGAGAAGCCTACGCAAGCGGTCAGGCAACCAAGTCAGATCTCATTGCCGCAGAGTCGGCGGCCTACCACAGCCCTGGTACTTGCACCTTCTATGGAACCGCGAACAGCAATCAAATGCTGCTTGAGTTTATGGGATTGCAGCTGCCAGGCAGTTCCTTTGTGAATCCGGATGACCCAGCAAGGGACGCCTTCACGCGAGCGTCTGTAGAGACCGTGTTGAGCAATATTCAGGACGGGCAGCGCTACACGCCGCTCGGTGAGATGGTCAGCGAGGAGGCCATAGTGAATGCAGTGGTTGGTCTTCTGGCCACTGGAGGCTCGACTAACCACACCCTGCATTTGGTTGCTATCGCAAAAGCGGCGGGGATCTCACTCGACTGGGGCGATATGGCGACTCTGTCGACGGTCATTCCTCTGATGACGAGCGTTTATCCGAATGGCAGCGCTGACGTGAATCACTTCGAGTCAGCGGGCGGGCTCGCAGTAGTGATTACTGAGTTGCTTGAGCACGGACTGCTACATCCAACTGTGCNTACCTGTGTGGGCGAGGTGATGGCAGACTTTGGCAGGCGAGCGACGCTAGCAGAGGGTGCTATCAGCTGGCCAGAGGAGCGCCCGACTTCGAGTGATCACACCATTATNCGNCCGGTTGCTAATCCTTTCCAAGCGGAAGGTGGCATCAGTGTTGTGNAAGGCGATATTGGTCGTGCNGTGGTCAAAGTGTCGGCGGTTGCNGAAGAGCATCGCNCCATCGATGCGCCTGCCCGNGTGTTCCAGTCTCANGATGAATTTGCNGAAGCNTTNGANGCNGGNGAATTGAACGANGACATGGTCGTTGTNCTGCCGGGNCAGGGCCCNAANGCGATGGGNATGCCGGAATTNCATCGATTAACGCCTTACTTGGGNGTGATGCAGAACAANGGGNTAAAAGTAGCGCTCCTCACTGACGGAAGAATGTCTGGGGCGTCGGGCAAGGTTCTAGCCGCGATTCAGGTNACGCCAGAGGCTGCTGATGGCGGGTTAATTCAGAGGATTCAGTCGGGTGACCGCATCGTGATCGACAGTGAACAAGGGGAACTCCGCGTGCACGCAGCCCTTAACGAGCGGAGCGAAACACCAAAATCTGGTCATAGCGAGGATGTTGGTATGGGGCGGGAGTTATTCCAGGTATTTAGAGACCGTGTATCCAGTGCTGACGCTGGTGCGAG
>PBWF01000068.1 GCA_002728935.1 Gammaproteobacteria bacterium
GAGCGCGGTTTTATTGTTGAGCTGCATAGGGCCTCCTTATAGAGCATGACCATAGCGCGTGCGCATGGGCTCGACCAGTAATCTGCTAAGAGATGACACCTTGATGGATTTCGTGCGATGGTCCTAGCAAGGCACCGGCAGGGTTAGGGGCCACGAACACAGAAGGAGCGAGTCATGCATGAGTTAACCAGCTCGGAGTGGGCTAAGTGCTGCGCAGAAGATGGGGAATTCAATCAATGCGCGCGGTTTTGGACGGGTACGTTTGCGATCCAGAGCGGTGACAATGAGCGGTGGCTCAGGGTAGTGGACGGGGCGCCACAAATCGAGGCCGCTGAAAGCGCTCCCAGTAATTTCGACGTCGTCTACAGAGGCGATGAATCCATGTGGTCCGAAATGCTGGCGGCGACCCCCGCGCGTTTTTTCTCTGACCCGATGTTCACCGCATCACTCAATAAAGGATTGACGATATCGGGTGACATGGTGATGCATGCTCAGTACTACCCGGCTATTGTGCGTGCCATCGAGTTGCTGCGCCCAGTTGCTCAGGACGCCGTTCACCAAGCAGATGACGGTTGGCAGGAAGGCGTTGAGTCAGTGTCGGGTCAATATGTGAATGTCGCGATCAATGGAACTAGGTTTCGAATCTACGTCGAGACAGCTGGGCAAGGCGTACCCCTGCTGCTCCAGCACACTGCCGGGTGTCATGGCACCCAGTGGCGGCATTTGATGCAAGATCGCCGGATTACTGATCGATTCCAGTTGATTGCCTATGATCTACCGTTCCACGGTAAATCGGTGCCGCCCACTGAGCGGCAATGGTGGGCTGAGCCTTACCAGCTGACAGGGGAATTTTTGCGATCGGTCCCTCTTGCGCTCAGCAGAGTGCTCGGACTCGACAGGCCCGTCTTTATGGGATGCTCAGTCGGCGGCTTGTTAGCCCTTGATCTGGCCCACAAGCACCCTGACGCGTTTCGGGCTGTCGTTTCTGTCGAAGGCGCGTTGCATATTGGTGGACGCATGGATTCTTTGGCGCCGCTTTGGCATCCCCAGATTGGTAATCAATACAAGGCTAGGTTGATGGAGGGAATCATCGCGCCTCAGTCACCTGATTGTTATCGGAAGGAGACCAGTTGGGTCTATGCAAGTGGTTGGCCCCAGACGTTTATTGGGGATCTGTATTACTACACGCAGGATTACGATTTGCGTGAGCAAGCCCATGAGATTGATACGAGTGGACTTGGCGTTCACATCTTGTCGGGCGAGTATGATTACAGCGGTCTAGCTGAATTAGGTGAAGCGGCGCATCAGGCGATAGNAGGGTCGACGTTTACCTNTATGAAGGGGGTAGGNCACTTCCCGATGTCTGAAAATCCCGAGGCGTTCATAGACTATTTGCTGCCGATTNTAGACCAGCTTGAGGCTAGCGATACCGCTTTGAAGCAGAGCGCCTAGCACCGCGTAGAGTAGCNTCGNGCAGAGNAGTCCCNAGTAGAGAGGAAAACAGTCAGCAAGGGTCNTAACAGTGATAACAATCANTGCCCATCTAGNGAGTGGCCATATGTCACGCATCGGTATGGTGTAACAGGTAGCAGGTAACAGGTAAAAGTTAAAAGGTAAAAGGAAAGACCAATGAAAGATCGAATCAGTATTCACGTAGAGGATGGAGTCGCGGATGTTCAGCTAATCCGNGCGGACAAGATGAACGCGNTAGACGACGCTATGTTCGCGGCGCTAATTGAAGCAGGTCAAACCGTTNCCGAGGANAAAGCCGTNCGCGCTGTGGTGCTCTCGGGCGAAGGGCGTGCGTTNTGTGCAGGGCTGGATATGGGGAATTTTGGCCGGATGGCGGAAGCACCAGCGAGTGATGTACCAAAAGCGGATGGCGCCAGCGGCTCCGATGTCACTAAAGGACTTGCTCCAAGAACTCACGGTATTAGTAATCGAGCCCAGTACGCGGTTTGGGCCTGGCGAGAAGCGCCTGTTCCCGTGATTGCAGCGGTTCATGGCGTTGCGTTTGGTGGCGGCTTTCAACTGATGTTGGGCGCCGATATTCGGATCGTCCATCCAGAGGCGCGCATGTCGGTGATGGAGATTAAGTGGGGCCTCGTTCCAGACATGGCAGGCACGGCGATTATGCGAGGACTGGCGCGAGACGACGTGGTACGAGAACTCACCTATACGGGTCGACAGTTTACCGGCGTAGAGGCAGAGGCCATGGGTTTTGCGACGATGCTCTCAGAGAAACCAAGAGAAAAAGCGCTAGCGATGGCGCGGGAGATTGCGGGCAAAAACCCCGATGCGATTGTGGCTGCTAAGAAGATTTTTAACTCGTCAGCTGACCTCGTCAGATGCTGAACTCTTGATGCAGGAGTCAGTCCTTCAAGACAACATCATCCGCACTCCGAACCAGGTTGAAGCGGTGCTTTCGACCATGGAAAAGCGAGCAGGACAATACAAAGATCGGGCCTAGAAGCGTCGAGGCGGCCCGCGGCGCTTGGGTAACGGTGCGTCCTCACTTCTANCTGAGCGGCATTGGGCTCATCAAATGGCAGAGCGAGTCGCCTTGCTGATGTCATGGTCGCTCGCACAAGCGCATAAGCGCACAAGCTAAGGGTAGTGCCCACTGAGGTGCCGGCGTTAGCGTTCTGATTCTGAATACACTGCTCTAGCGCGTTAAACCACCTGACGAGACCGGTCTACAGGAACGGTCATCGCNGGTGCGATCTTCGCGGTCTGTTGAGTGATATCAAACTCCAGTCGGTCCAGTTGATGTTCGAAGGCCGTTCCATAAAGGTGCAAGTGTCTGGTCGGAAGAGAGTACTGGTTGTCGATGTGATGGATGTCGTTTGGCATCAGCGCGAGTGCATCAAAGCGTCCGAGATCGAATGTGCGGTCAACCGTGAGAGTTGCCTTGCCCGCACCTGACTCATCGCTCGCTCTTGCGTAGACGGTGTTCTGCTCGAAACCCGAAAGGCCTGCGATGATGGCAAACGTACCGTGGTCGTGGATCGGTGAGGGCCCAAACGGAAGAATGCTAACCAGGTACAGCGCTGCACCGGCATCCGCGTTTTCAGCTAGCAAATAGGTCTTTGCGATCTCTTTTGGCGTTGGGACGGGGAAGTCTTCTTCCGAGAAAAGGTCGACGTGTGCTGACAATTGAAGTAGTGCGGCCTTGTAGTCTTCCAACTGGCTTGGCTGAATGGGATCGGCGCTCGAGTGATGATCAATCTGGTTCATCAGCGATGTGATTGCTTGCAGTCGATGATCGTTCTTCTCGTTACTCATTACGTTCAGTCCAGAGCTGCTCATGACATGGCGTAAGTGGTAAAACGTACCCCTTAGAGTGACGCATAGGCCGCTTGCAATATGCCGAAGCCGCGCGGGTCGCCAAGTACACTGGGTTGCATTTTGTTCATCACATACGAGCAGCACAGCCGAGCATCCTGATCCACTACGATGGTTGAGCCTCCCCAGCCTCCCCAAAACCCGGTGTTTGGGTTCGGCCCCATGGGGAAATCGGGCAAGCTAAGGCCATAACCCATGCCGAATCGACTGGGAACGCCCAGTACGAGATCATCGCCTTCGATCTGAAGCTCCAGGGCTCTGGCGGCCCCCTGGGGCGATAGCAGCTCGACACCGAACGCTTTGCCGCCATTCGCNACGGGAGTTTGGGCGCGTACGACACTCCTTGCGTTACCGTGCCCGTTGACCGCCGGAATCTCTGCAGTGCGCCAGCCTTTTGTCATAGCGGCTTCTGCGACTGGGGCCGGGCTGCGAAACGTTCTGGCAGCCACACTGTTTTCATCTAGGTCAGCGGGTAAGCCNTCTGCGCCAGGCGGTGAGAGCGTCGCGATACGATCAAAGAGGTGCTCGGGGGTGCCAATGTGGAAATCGGCATTCAGTGGTTCGGCAATGTCTTGGGCAAAAAACTGACCCAGTGTGCGGCCTGTGATGCGGCGAACGACTTCGCCGATCAGATGCCCTTGAGTGATGGCATGATAGCCACTGGCTGATCCCGGCGGCCACCATGGGGCCTGCTCTGCGAGCAGTCGGCACACGGCATCCCAGTCATAGAGGGCTTCATTCGAAATAATGTCGTCCAGTCCCGAGAGCCCGGCGCTATGCGCAAGGCAATGGCTGACTAACACCCGCTCTTTTCCGTTTCGAGCGAATTCGGGCCAATACTTGGCAACCGGTGCTTGAAGATCAAGCAGTCCGCGATCGCTGAGGACCAGTGCGCAGAGTGCCGCCATCGTCTTGGTGGTAGACCAAACGTTGACCAGCGTGTCTTCTTCCCATGGGTCGGTGCCGCCCTCGCTAGTGACNCCTGCCCACAAATCACAAACGAACTCGCCTTCAAGCGTGAGCGCGACACTCGCACCTACATCGCCATGCTGCTCGAAATTTTGCACCATCGCCTCGCGAACGGCGTCAAACTTTGGATCACAAAATCCATGCATTTCCATTGGCTCACTCCCCAGGTGGGTTCAGTTTGTCTAGGCTTGATCATCGCGTAGAACTTGACGGCGGGATACCCCTATTTCACAGCGCCCGTAGTGATCAATGACTCAATGTCTTCTGCCTTGAGTCCGGCTTTTGTGAGGACGTCACGCGTGTGCTCCCCTTGGTCTGGAGCAGGACCCCTTACTTCGATGTCTGCGCCCTTTACCTCAAAGGGTGCAGAGACTACCTCCATTGCGCCACCTCGTTCGTGTACCAGTACGGAAAAGGCGCCTCGNTCTCGGAGCGCCGGATCTTCAATGACCTCAGGCAGTAGAGCGACCGGCTCCCAGATCAGACCGGACTGATCGAGNCGAAGTCGCCAGGCTTCAAGGTCATTTTCTGCAAATGCTTGTTCTATCTCAGGTACGATGCTGGGTCCGTGCTCAGCCATGCCAGGTAAGGTTGCAAATCGTGGGTCATTCGCCCAGTCAGGGCGATTCATCAGTTCGCAAAACGCCCCCCAATAGGGGAGCGCCATGGGCATGATCAACGCGATGTGACGTCCGTCTCGAGTTTCATAGTAATTCCAAATGGGGTTGGCTGGATGGGTATGGCTGGTTTTCTCGGGCTGGGCTCGCTCAAAGAGTGCATTGGTGACGTCACTCGCCATCGCCCAAATGCCGGTACGCTGCAGCGTGACTTCAACCTCCTGGAATTCACCAGTCAGGTCCCTCAGTCGGAGGGCTGCGAGAATGGCCGATAATAAGTTGAGTCCTGTTATTCGGTCGCCATATCCGCCCCTTGAGATGAGTGGGCCGTCATCGCGGTCACCGAAAGCAGACATCGCTCCAGACCTTGCCCAAAAAGCCGTTTGATCGAACGCTTGGCGATCGCTGTCTGGCCCATCGGTGCCATAGCCAGAGAGGACGGCGTAAATGGCCTTAGGCGCNAGCTGCTGAATGTCGCTCGCAAGCAGGCTATAGCGAGCGAGCCTTGGCTGGGNGAGATTGGTAAGAAAGATATCGGTTTGTTCGATCAGCGTGCGAAGAGCCTCGCGACCTGCTTCATCTTCAAGATTGATGCAAATGCCCTGCTTGCCACGGTTATCGAATTGAAAGCAAGGATGAACAAAGTCCTCTCCCAACATCGCGGTGTAGAGATTGCGGTAAGTATCACCACTCGGCGGCTCAACCTTGATCACTTCAGCGCCCATATCTGCCATGAGCGCGGCGCAGCTCGGTGCGGCAAGCCAGCTGGCTACCTCCAATACTTTGATGCCTTCAAGCGGTGCGACCATAATTGATTTCCTCTAGCTTGAAATTTTGGGAATGATGGTGGTTATTCGGCGTCGCTTAGTATCTCCCGTTCGAACGTCGCCTCGCCATGGCACCAGGTCATGCGCACGTCCTCACTATCCAGGCGGTCTCTGGCCTCGGACCAGGGGCGAGTGAGTAGCACGAGGTCAGCGGGCCCGCCAACGTTGAGGCCCCTTACCGTAAACGGTGATGAAAAATGACCAAGGTAGCCTTCGAGTGCTGTCTCTGGGGAGACACATTCTTCCGTGTTGATGAACCGGCCTGAATGAGTTTGCCGCTTCACTGCCGCCCTCATTGATCGCCAAGGGTCAACGTCACCAAACGGTGCATCTGAGCCTAGCGCTACTCGAAGCCCTAACGCTTTCAGGGTTTGAAATCGGTAAAGACTTGAATGCGTTTCGCTTGGAACATCGGTGAAATACTGATCCCCTCGGTCGAGAATGAAGTGAGGTTGAGTGACGATGCCTGGATTAAGGTCGACCAGCCATGATTCAAGATCGGTTTCAATGACCGAACCATGCTCGATGCGATCGCCCGGGTGAATGCCTGCTGCTTCCAGCATGGAGAGTGCAAACACTAATTCCGTGCGAGTCACACAGTGAATG
Organism: Gammaproteobacteria bacterium; assembly: GCA_002728935.1. The sequence goes on from PBWF01000068.1 coordinate 6,365, forward strand.
GCAACGGGCAAATTGAGCGCATGGGAGCGCCTAACATGTTCGGTCGACTCTTGAAGATCCGGTAGCGCGTGTTCGTGGAGATGGAATTTCACGCCGCCGGTCTCCAGCCAGTGCGTTGGTGCATGCGTGTGAAGGCCAATGGTGCCTGACAGACAAAGTTTCTGGCGGAGTTGCCCGTTTGCTTGTAGCTGTCCGAACCAATTAAATTCCTGCATGCCATTGCTTGGGGTCATGTCGTGCAGTCCGGTAACCCCCAGCTTTGAGAGCGACTTGCTCACCTCGGACACCGCTTGGCTATCGATGGTAGCGCCTGTGAGCATTTGCAAGCGCTCGCCAAGTGCGCGGTCTTGGTCGAATAAGTGGCCCTCGGCCGTGATCTGTAATTCTGGGTAACGGTTTGAATGGATGCGTGCCGCAGCAGGCAGCACGCTCAATTGCGATATCGCGAGTGAGTTAAACGTCCATAGTCGTCCGGAGCGATGTTGAATTCGGATCGGCCGGTTGGGTTCGATGGAGTCAAGCACATCCCGGGTGAGGGTGCCCGCTACTGAGTCGTGATAACCGACTCCGCGAATCCAGCCATCACCCTTGGCGTTGCTGAGGATGGAGGCGAATTCGTCGTATGTATTGACAGTGGGAGGCCCGCAGTCAACAGAGCGTCGAGCGGCAGCTAATGCACGAAGGTGAATATGATGATCGATGAGCCCAGGCAGGAGACAAGCGCCTTGGCCGTCAACCACCCGTTCATCGGGCGCAGGGCTGAGTCTGCCCCTTTCGGTGATCAGTCCGCCATCAATCCTTAAGTCTGAGGGCTCGGTCTCGGGGTAGCAGGCGGCCTCTTTGATCAGCCAGCGCGCGGAGGGTGCAGTTGTTAGAACCACTCCCTGACGACTCTTCTAAGCAACTTGCCTGTTTCGTTGTAAGGCAGTTCATCAACGAAACGAATAGCCTCGGGCACCCTCGAAGATCGTAAGTGCGAGCGAATGAAGTCTTGAATCGCTGCTTCGGTCACTTGCGTTTTCATGACCAGTGCTAGGGCAACGGCTTCTCCCCACTCTTCGGACGCCATGCCAACAGCAGCCGCGTCCACGACATCGTCCCGGTCCAGTAGCAGGTCCTCTATTTCTCCTGGAGAGATATTTTCTCCCCCGCGGACAATAACGTCGTCTGCTCGTCCTGAGAGAAAGAGATAGCCGCCGTCGTCAAGATAACCCGCATCCCGCGTAGGGAACCAACCCTCACTGTCCAGCACGCTTCGACCGTCGTACTCACCGGAAACTTGAGGTCCGCGTACGTAGATTTCTCCGGGAATACCGGCTGAGACTGCCTGACCATCCTCGTCTCGAATTTCAAGTTCGATGCTAGGCAGCGCTTTGCCCACTGAACCGAGTCTCTGCCGCAAGTGAGTATCAGAGATGGCCTCGCGGTGATCAGTCGGGTCAAGCAGGGTAATCGTTGAACTTGTCTCGGTAAGCCCGTAGGCATTGGTGAAGTTCACGTCAGGCAGAAGCTTCAACGCCCGCTCGATGACTGGAACGGGCATCTTGCCACCGCCATAAGCGATTGCTGCCAATTGAGGGAAGGCGGCCTGGGCATCGTCTTGCTCATCGAGCACATCGATGATGCGAGTCAGCATCGTGGGAACGACAAAGGCGTTTGTGACCCCTTCGTCTTTACATAACTGAACCCATGTGTCGGCATCGAAGTTAGCGAGTTGTACCTGTCGGCGACACGCATAAATCGAGCTCATAACCGCTGAAATGCCCGCGATGTGGTAGGGCGGCACCGATACCAGCGTTGCTTCCTCCGGCATGGCGCCCATGAACTCAACCGAACCCAAAATGTAGGACACGAGATGCTCATGCCTCAGAAGCGCTGCTTTGGGCGTTCCAGTGGTGCCGCTCGTGAAGAGTTGCACGGCAACCGCACTTGGATCTTCGTGCCATGTCTCGATGCTGGGGCCGTCTGCCATTGCCGCGCGAAGGAACGCTTCTCGGCTCATGTGGGTCTCAACATCAAACTGACAGTCACCGCCCCCTGTGATGAGGAAAGCAGGCTCGATGCGTTCAATTAGCGCTGAAAGTTGATCATCAGTTAGGCGGTAATTTAACGGCACATAAGGCAAACCGGCCATAGCGGCGCCCATCAACGCAATTGGTGCAGCCGGGCTTGAAGTATCAAGCACAGAGACAAATCGGCAACCACTTTCGCTGAAGGTCTGTGCGGCTCGGCTCGCCGCTTCAAACAGCGTTTGGTAGTCGTAATGCTCGCCTTCAAACGTGATTGCAGTTCGATCCGGGCAGGCCTCCGCGGCCATCTGTAACAGCAATGCAATATTCATTGGTTAATCAGACGAGGGCAGTTTTTTCGTGTCTTTGGTCATCAGCTCTTCGCCATTGCAGTAGAGCGAGCCATCACCACTTTTCACGCACAGCAGCTCAATAGAATCGCCTTGGTTGACATAGCGTTTGCCGATGAGGCAGCCGTGCATATGTGCATCATCTCCTGCAGATTTTTCTGAGACGTCGGTAGCCATGACGGCGCCGCCGCAGGTGACCTCGTCGTCAGCTCCCGCCTTAATGACCATAACCTCGGCGTCACAAACGGCGCTCTTTAACCGGCTTCCTGGTTTTAACATNCCTTTCCTCCCAGACTTGGTGTCGTTGCTCAAGCCCCGAGTATAAGCGCGTCCATGAAGGTTTGTCTCCCAGGTCGGGGCGATGAGTGGCCTATCAATGCTTGGTCGGGTCATTGCCTTTTACAGCGCATTGGTTCTTGGATGGCCATCTTTCTGCGTCTTCCCTCTCATCCCCGATTCTTGGTTGGAGCGCCGCCGTCTTCATTGCGAGGCTTGGAAGTGCGCTTGGCGATCATAAACTAAGANTTCNGGGCCATGGCCAATGCATTGGAGCAGCTGGCGGGAGAGCGAGGGGAAGCGCTTGAGCGGCGGATACGCTATCGTCGGCACTGCGTTTGACGGCAAGTGAGCAGCGGCAAGATGGACCACGCGGCCTTTGGTGGGNTTCGAGCGTTGTGAGCCTGGTCTTTTTTGTGAACCAGCGGGAAGACTATGACAAAACGAGTGATCATCAGTGGCGGACAGTCAGCATCATCGATGATGCACGAGCTCCTGGGTTCAGCAGTGCAGGCCTATCCAGCAGCGTTTAGGGGTTTCCAACTGCCGATTGCCAAGGCGTTCCGCTCGGCCTATCAAAACTATCTGCCAGCGTTTGAACAGTGTCGCCTGAGTGCTGATGAACGCGTTCAGATAGCCGGTACGCTCGCAAGCGGTTTGCACGACAAGCTCGTCGTCACTGACGAATCGAGCCAGGTGTCGCTTAGCGAGTATCTTGCAGTGCCCAGTGTTAAACCAGCGCTGTCTATCTCAAAGGCNACGCCGTTTTCTCCCTGGACCCCTTCATTGCCCTATGGAGGTCGGCATTGGCAGGGGAGTGATATAGAGGCGTTAATTGATGACTTATTGGCGCGGCACTGGTTGTCGGGTGAGGCCGCGGGCTCTTTGCNCGCGGTGGCTAGCTCCTCTATCGACGCGGGTGTCGATCTTCGAGGCCACCGCATTGCTGTGATCGGCGCCTCTGCCGAAATGGCNCCNACNGCNTATTGGCTTAAAGCTGGCGCAGATGTGCTGTGGATCGATANAGTAGCGCCGCCTCTNGATTGGCAAANNGGTCATTTCCCGGGTCGGCTGNNTTGGCCTNCTCAGCCGATTGANTTGTTNACTGAGCCCGAGTNCGCATTGGCAGCGNTGATGGCNTTTGCNGATTCNGNTCCNATGCACCTNGGGCTNTANGCATACGCACCAGGCGCGATGCGAGAGGTNTTNTTNACGGGTGTCATGAACGCGATTGTNGATGCCNTGCCGGNTGNNGCGGTCNAAACAGTGAGTATGNTGNTGTCGCCAACAACGCCCACNGCGCTCNNNNCCGATGANCANGTTGCNAGCCAAGACTGGTGGTCAAAGCGNCCCGCNTGGGTCAGTGGGNTGCGCGCACTCGGTCAGCTNANGCCTCCGNGATACTTTAATCANGCNTGTCCNGTCTCNGANTCNGTCGTCGCNATTCAAGGGGCAAGCTATCAGGCGGCTCANTACTTCGGTAAAACGATGATGGCCGAAGTCTGGCAATCCAAAGCGTGGTTTCGAGTGTCGCTTGTGACGGCTCCGATCACGCAAACAAGATCCCTCGAACACCCGATTTTCGCGGCCGCTTTTGAGGGTGCTAAAGCGCTAGGGGTGGAGACCTTTGCGCCGAGTTTTTCGCAGCAAGCAGGGGCGATTATGGCAATGACCGATTGGTTTTCTGATGTGCCTGCCAAGCTGCTTGCGCAGCGGTTGCATGGGGGCATCCACACGATGCCCTATCGATTGGAATCGGCGTTGACCATGGCAGCTGTTATTGGGTTTGGCAGGCGTCCTCAGTTGTTAACAGGGCTCCTTGGATCGAAACGCTAATGGTCGACCACTCATTCGATGTTCAGTGAGAACAGGAACAACTTCTCGTGGTCAACCGGCGTTTAAATCACAGTCCTGCCGCGGTTGATTGCTCGGTCCAACTATTTTGTAGCTTTCACGCAAACCCTTTCGTGTAGTTACGCGCCATCGATACAACCTCAAGAGAAGCGCAGACTGTTTTGAAAGGTAGCTCGCTTGCGGACACGCTGGTTGTAAAATTAATGTAATCCATTAACAATTGTGAGAACGCCGGCGACTAGCGAGTCAGCCCAACGGCGTCTCGAGTAACCCTGCTTGTTTAGAAGAGGTCTGACCAAGCGTGGCCCGCAACGAAAATTCCGGTGAAGTCTGTCGGACATTACTGAGGAACCGGTGAGAATACGGAGTAACACGAATGAAGATACTAAGAACCCCCGATGCCTGTTTTGAGGATCTGAAGGACTACCCTTTTGANCCGTGTTACACCACGATTCAAACCCAGGACGGCTCTGACCTTCGTATTCANCACATCGACGAGGGGCCAAAAGATGGTCCTATTTTGCTTGCCATGCACGGTCANCCNGTCTGGAGCTACCTCTANGCAAAGATGATTCCNTTTCTGACGGAAGCGGGCGTTCGCGTGATCGCTCCCGACTTACCGGGNTATGGGAAATCGGATAANCCGGCCGCAAGAGAGGATTANAGCTANCAGAACCAGGTNGATTGGATGGTGGACTGGTTGATCGCGAANGATTTCAAAGANCTTACATTTTTCGGTCAAGACTGGGGCGGGTTGATTGGNTTAAGGATGGTTGCTCGAGAGCCCGATCGATTTATTGGNGTCTCCATGGGTAACACGGGNCTNCCCTATAACCCNGATGTGAGCCAAGACGTGATTGATGAGGTCAAACGGTTTATGGCGAGCGACGAGAGGCTCACCGTATTCGCCATGGCGAAACAGATTAGGAAGATGGATAAGGGTTCAGCACCCGCCTTGAGTTTCATGTATTGGCAGAAATTCTGTTGGGATACCGAAGATCTGCCGATTGGGTTTGTCGCCTCGCAGCAAATGGAATCAGTAAGCATGTTCCGGACATTGTTGAATTATCTGTTTGTGAATATAGGCAAGAGCAGTTCGTCCCCGTTTCGCACGGCCGTAGCGAAAGCGTTCGATGCGCCGTTTCCCACGAATGATTTCAAAATGGGGACCAGAGCGATGCCAAGTCACGTGCCCACGCTTCCTGACGCGTCCTTAGAGGCCCAGCGAGAGGCGAGAGCCGTCTTCGCGGAATGGAACAAGCCCTTCCTCAGCGTCTTCGCGGGGGATGATCCCGTCACTAACGGCATCGAGAAGGATGTGCTTGGCATGTGCCCGGTTGCTGAGAGTGCGCCTCACATTGGCGGAGGTCACTTCTATCAATGGCGAAGGCCTGAAGCGCTCTCGCAAATATTGATTGATTTTGTNAACAGCAATCACGCGTAGTTTTAAATTGCTGCTTATTAAGTACACATAGAGGGGGTTTGCTCTTTGAAGGAATGCCATCGTTGGTGCGCTTTTGGTGAGACCGGGTAAAGATTGTCTGATCAGTGTAGTTTACCGCTCAAGCGATCTCTCCCTCGCAGAGCAGGTCTGGTCATTTTCCANTCGGTGGNTGCGTGTTTACTCCAGTGCTCTTGATGGGTTTTAGCTGATCACGCTTGACGATATTAGGCGCCTTGGCCAAAGTCGATGAATGCAATCTGGCCTGCACAAATGCAAGGGGATAAGGAGGCACACATGGGCTACCGGTTAGCGAATATCGATGGGCGAGCGGCATTCATTGATGGTCATGACTTCTATGATGTAGCTCGTTTGTCTGGGGGTCGTCTCTCCAGTGAACCCCTGGCAGCACTGCGTGAAGCGAAGCAGTTGGGTGACCTGGCGGGCCGGCTNGATGCTGAAACNCCGGATGGTCAGTGGCGTGACCGACNGATAGGCCCGCCCATCCCCAATCCTCAGAAAGTGTTCGGCGTAGGCCTTAATTATCTCTCCCATGCGGATGAATCCTCGATGGAGCCGCCAGAGAACCCGCTGATCTTCACCAAGTTTCCATCGTGCCTTGTTGGTGCTTATCACGAGGTTCAAATGAGAAGCGACGGGTGCGACTACGAGGGTGAGCTGGTGGTGGTGATCGGCGAGCCCGGCAAAGATATCGATCGTGCCGATGCCTGGTCTCACGTAGCGGGGTTGATGATTGGTCAGGATATTTCTGATCGACCCGCCCAATTCTCAGCGAAGCCACCCCATTTTGATCTTGGCAAGTCGTTTGACACTTTCGGTCCGTGCGGGCCGTACATGGTGTCCATTGATAGCTTTGCTGACCCTGCCGACCTCAGCATCGAAACTTGGATCAATGGCGATCAAAGGCAAAAAGATCGCACGACCAGTCTCTTGTTCGATGTGCCGTATCTGATCGCTTATCTGTCAGGGATTACCCGTTTAGAAACGGGTGACCTTATTTTTACAGGTACGCCAGAGGGTGTTGGTGCGGCGTCAAAGCGGTTTCTCAAAGACGGCGACGTGATCACTACCAAAATAGAGAACCTCGGTGAGATGGTGAACCGTTGCGTNCGTGTCNCGGATCAGCCTCGGCTCAAGTAGCTGNCGGGCGATCTCGCAGGTGAATNGGANGGGCNCGGGGGTTCNAGTCNTTGGANGGAGCCCCNNGCANNAAACGNNNAGGCTNATCCNNCCGGGTNTANCTCCTCNCCACTCNCTGCCTAGNTAGGCNAGNGNGCATTTCCCATTATTGATCGCGATNACNTCACGNTCTTTGATGCGNGTTCTAAAACTGACGATATTNTCGTCTTTCCACATTTCGACGAGATGGGTTTCACCAGGGTAAACCGGNCTAGAAAAACGNACATCAAACCCAGTGATGCGGGTTTGGTCGTAGNTCGCCATNGTCTTCAGNACGCCGTGGCAGGCNATGCCGTAAGAGCAGAGNCCGTGCAAAATNGGCGCATCGAATCCNGCTTTTCTGGCAATNCCNGGGTCTCGATGCAANGGGTTGCGGTCGCCGCACAGNGCATAAACCATGGCTTGNTCACTTCGCTGGGGCAGTTCNCAAATCGCGTCTGGGGCNCGATCCGGAATGGCATGAGGCTCTGGAGCGCCNTNAGCACTGCCNCCAAAGCCGCCGTCGCCTCGGTAAAACAGNGTGGCNCTCAACGTAAAGAGCGGATCGCCGGATGCTAGTTTCACGGCCGTCTCGTTAGTGAGTAGCGCGCCCTTGCCTTCGCCCTTATCGAACACGCCTGTCACGCGGTNACTGATCAAAATGTCAGCAGCGGCGGGCAGTGGTTGGTGAATGGCGAGCCTCTGTTCCCCGTGCAGCATCAGCATGTAATTCATTTTGCTCATGATGGATGAGCGGGTGCCNGGCGCTCGGTCGGGGCGGGACAACACGGTGGCCGCAGTCGGCACGACACGATTTCCCATGGTTTCGCACACATACTCAAGTTCGTTTACGTCCATGGGATCCTTGCCCATGCCGATTGCCACGGCATAAAGGAGTGAGTCGCGGTCGGTGTAGTGGCCAGTGACCTCCTCAGGCTGAAGTGCAAGGGCGTCGTTAACGTCGTCCAGTGTAATGGGCATGGCAGGACTCCTAAGGTTTGTTCGTGTTTAAGCTGAGTGCGCTTTCTGTGTGAAGCGCACTCCGATAAACAATCATCATGAACGGCTCACTGCAAGAGAAAAAGAGTTATTNCTAAAAGNACGTAAGCGCAANAGGCCACAAGGNTTCAGCCCTNATTCGAGANTGAANNANTTAGTTGGACNANGGNATNGCTCGGGTTTCCCCGNTCTCGAGCGTCCAAAAAACGGATTGAGGNATTCCTGCCTTNGTCATTTCCTGGCGCAAGGTTTCTACCGGNGTGTCGATGCCTTCAAGCGTGAGCTGAAANGTTCCGTAATGGGCGCCNATGCTTTGTTCTGCCTTGAGATCNTGATGGGCAAGGACTGCCTCAGCTGGATTAAGGTGAACATCCTTCATAAACCAACGTGGCTCGTAAGCGCCAATAGGAATAATGGCAAGGGTAAAGGGGCCATAGCGCTCGCCAGTTGTCTTGAAGTGGTGGCCGTATCCTGTATCGCCGCCGAAATAGACTGGACCATGAGACGTTTCGATCACAAATCCGCCCCAGAGGGTCTTCATTTGGTCAAGTAAGCCGCGGCCGGAGCGGTGGCGCACCTCAACAAAGTGGATGGTTAGGTCGCCGCAGTCGGTGGACTGGCCCCAATTGAGTGTCCGGATATCTTGAAAGCCGGTTCTCCGGATGACCGAGTCAGTGCCTAGTCCTGCAATGACCATCGCTTGCGTATCGGGCTGATCTGCAAGTCGCTGAAGCGTTCCATAGTCAAGATGATCATAGTGATCGTGGCTGATCAGAATGCAATTGATAGGAGGTAAGTCATCGAACAATACTCCAGGTCGGTGAGCTCGCTTTGGACCGGCCCAAGAGACGGGGCTCGCTCGTTCGGAGTAGATGGGATCCGTAAGCACAGTGACGCCGTCAATCTGAATCAAGAAGGTGGAATGGTTAATNAATGTGACGTGGATGCCGCTCTNATCAAGCGGGACCGCCTGCGCTTCAACGGCTCTTTCATTAGGCCAAGGGGTCGCTCGGATCAGGCTCTCCCAACCAAGCTTTGCAAGGTCGGTCAATCCTTTTTCCATGGGCTGTCGATTGTAGAAACGGCGGCCGTCAAAGGGGGCTGCTGCTGGGTCNTTTGCTGCGCCGGGGGGAACCTTCTGGCTCGAACAACCGCTNAGGCTCATTAAAACCGCGGTACTCAGCGTAAAAAGGATGACTTTGATTGTCATGGTGCAGACCCCCAGCTGCGATGAAGAGCGCGAAGCGCTNCTCGATGCTTTACGCATATTCTCTCGCTCGAGCCCAATGTCTCAATNCATAAACGCACTTTCTTGTCTCCTAAAACTCGATCCCCTATGGTGGGGACAGGCTTTAGAGGGGAAAAGCGCATGAATTTGAGGTTGCGACAGATCGCGGGGGTGGCGGGTGACTTGTCTACCGTTGAACAGCAAATTTGCCGGGTGCTCGGTGTGGAGGTCTGCTATCGAGATAAAGGGGTTGCTTACTTCGGGTTAGAAAACGCCTTATTTCCTATCGGCAATCAATTACTCGAAGTCGTCGCTCCCANCCAAGAAGGCACCGCAGGCGGTCGTTATNTTGAGCGGCGCAAGGGNGANGGGGGNTACATGGTGATTACGCAATGCGATGACCATCCCCCTCGTCGAGCACGCGCTGAAGCGCTCGGTGTTCGCATCGTTCATGACAATGCAGGCGAGTCGTTTATCAATATGCAGCTGCACCCGAGAGATACTGGCGGCACTTTCTTTGAAATCGATCAGCAACTTGGTGAAGGTGCAAATGATGAGGACGGGCCCTGGCATCCGGCAGGTCCTAACTGGCAACGAGCGAGACGGACTGAGCGCGTCATCGGTATCCGTGCTGCGGAGGTGCAGTGTGATGATCCAGAANCAGTTGCACGTAAATGGGCTGCGATTGCCGAGCGAGTCCCCAACGAGATTGTGGGAGGATGGTCGATGCTGCTTGATAACGCCGAAGTCCGGTTTGTNGCCTGCCAAGATGGTCGCCCCGAGGGGCTCGGAGCGATCGACCTAGCCGTTGTTGATCGAGCCGCCATTGTTGATGCTGCCACCGCGGAAGGTTGCCTTGTGAATGACTGGCAGGTGATGTTGTGTGGCATGCGGATGAATTTAGTTGAGGCCTGATGAGCTAGTCGGCGGGGCGGCAGAAGGACTAAACAGGACAGTTTTGGAAGGGGAGAACCATGTATACAGACATCGAATACGAGCGAATCGGGAATGCTGGGGTTATTCGGCTCAACCGGCCAGATAAGTTAAATGCTCTGACCTATCACACGCTANGTGAGCTGAAGAGCGCCATAGGCGCTGCCGTGGACGATTCCGGAGTGATTGGCATTGTCATTACTGGTAAGGGTAGAGGGTTTTGTGCGGGACTCGATTCAGCGGTTTTGGCACAGGTTACCCAGGAAGCGAATGTTGGCGGGCGAGACGAAACAGAACGAGCCGCGTCAGATCAATTGCCTGGTATGTTTTCTTATTTGTTAGAAGTGCCGAAGCCCGTGATCGCCGCAATCAATGGTGTGGCAGCAGGCGGGGGTCTTATCCTAGCGCTGATGAGCGATTTGCGGTTTGCTGCTGAGTCAGCAGCCGTTACTACCGTGTTCTTGAAGCGTGGGCTGATCGCCGAGCATGGGTCCAGCTGGATTTTGCCGAGATTGGTTGGCACAGGTCGAGCGCTCGATCTTCTATGGGCGAGCGATAAGATCTCCGCCAACGAGGCATTGGATTATGGTTTGGTGGAGCGGGTCGTTGCCGATGAGTCGCTCGAGCAGTCGGCGATTGATTACATCGAAAAGCTAGCGGTTACGTCTGCTCCGCTCGCGATGGCCGCGACCAAGCGGTTGGTCTATCAGCATCTGGGAGAGGGCTACCGCGCCGCCTTAACGGAGGCAGAAGTCGTCCAGAACGAATTTGTCGCAAGCTCCGATGCCGCCGAGGGAGCCATGGCGCTGATTGAGAAACGCACGCCTTCCTTCAAGCGGTTGGGTGATTCGGCCTNATAAAATGAGCGGAGCGGTGACANTGATCCTCGTTCTTTTAGCGACCGCTAAGGGCGCAGCGTTAAACCGAAAACCGAAAAAACAAGCCACGTAAGCGTGATAGCGGTCAGCCGCTNCAGAAGATAAAAATCAATCGGCTACGATCAGACGAGCGCTGGCAGCCAAGGGGAGCCGTGAGGGAGTGTTGAATCAGGATGTTTTAAAGAAGCCGTGGTATCGATGGTACGCCCTGTTCATTTTGCTGATGGTGTATACCTCTAGCCACGTTGACCGGCAGATCATGGGCATCTTGCTCGAGCCCATCAAAATGGAGCTCAACGCATCTGACACTCAGATGGGGTTCTTGGTGGGCCTTACCTTCGCGATTTTTTATGCGACCTTGGGCATACCGATTGCGATGCTGGCGGATCGTTCCAACCGGCGCAATATTATTGCCATCGCGACGGCTATTTGGTCAGGGATGACAGCCGTTTGTGCGCTGGTCGGCTCGTATTCTCAATTAGCGCTCGCACGTATTGGGGTCGGTATTGGCGAGGCAGGTTCGAGTCCGCCATCGCACTCGATGATCTCCGACTTGTTTCCTCAGTCCGAGCGCGGCACGGCGATGGGCGTCTTTGCCATCGGCGTGAACCTAGGGTTGCTGATCGCTTATCTGGGCGGTGGCTGGATGAGCGAGCATTGGGGTTGGCGAACCACCTTTATTGTCGTTGGCTTGCCGGGTCTTCTGATTGCGCTACTGGTCCGCTTCACGCTCGTTGAACCGCCGAGGGGCGGCACTGAGACGGTGCAGCAACCGGTGGCGAAAGCGCCTGGTTTCAAGGAAGTGGCGCGAACCATGTGGCGAACGCCGGCTGCAAGGCACGTGGTATTTGGGTCGGCGCTAGCAGGGTTTGTTGGTTATGGAATGACGCTCTGGTTACCCGCGTTTTTTGTTCGCTCCCACGGCCTATCGCAGACTGAAACCGGNATGACGCTCGCNCTGATGAGCGGCATNGTGGGCGGTCTTGGAACNTTTTCAGCGGGNCGACTGGCAGACTATTTANGTAANCGAGACCCGAGATGGCTCGCATGGGTTGTTGCGGTNGGNAAGGGCGGGCTGGTGCCGTTCTTGGTCGCCTTCTTTTTGATCATGGATNTAAAGTCTGCNTTACTGATGTATCTNATTCCCGCNTTCTTNGGCGGCTTTTACCTTGCGCCGACNTTCGCCATGATTCAGCAGCTGGTGCCNGTTCAAATGCGGGCAGTTGCAGCCGCCATNTGTCTCTTTTTGCTGAACATTATCGGCATGGGGTTTGGTCCCCAAGGAGTGGGTATCTTGAGCGATTACTTGTCAGCAGATTACGGTAAGGAAAGCCTTCGCTATTCGCTGATGGTATTTAGTTTGATCAATGTCTGGTGCGCGTTCCATTACTTCTTGGGAGCCCGAACCCTCATCGAAGATAGTGCTCGCAATGCGAAGTTGGGCTCAGCCGAGCCTGCGACGGGCTAAAACATTCATGAACCTCAAGGTGCGTCAGTGACAGTCTGCTAGGCACCTTTAGTGTAAGGATCATTCACGACTGGGCGACAATCCACTCATCCACGAGCTTTTCCAAGACAAAGAGCGGTGGCTCGCCGTGATCGAGAATGAGGGAGTGAAAATCCTGAATCCTGAACCGGTCACCCAGCGCATTCCTCGCACGTTCTCGTAGTTCGAGAATAGAAAGCATACCGACCTTGTAGCTGCACGCTTGCCCCGGCCAAACGATGTATCGTTCGATTTCCGCTTGAACCTCGGTATCTGACATGCCCGTGATTTGTTTCATGAAGGCCATCGCCTTTTCTCTAGTCCAGCGCTTGTGGTGGAGCCCTGTATCAACCACCAGCCGAACGGCGCGGAAGAGCTCGCTTTGCAACACGCCAAGTTCGTCATAATCGCTCGCCAGCAGGCCCGCTTCAGTGGCTAGCTGCTCTGCGTAGAGCGCCCAGCCCTCACCATAAGCAGAAGTGTAGTAGCCGTGCTTGCGATACAAAGANAGTGACTCATTTTCTTGATTGAGCGCNTTTTGCAGATGGTGACCGGGAACCGCTTCGTGGAAGGCAAGGGTTTGCATGCTGTAAGTGGGCGTCTGCTTGATGTCATAAAGATTGGCATAGAAAACACCCGGGCGAGACCCGTCGAGGCTTGCGGACATGTAATAACCGCCCGCAGCATTTTGCTCCGAGTATTCTGGCACTGCGCGAACCTCGACAGCCGCTTTCGGCATCCGATTGAAGTATGGCGTGATGGTTTCGGTGGCATCGACAACCATCTGGTTATAGTCAGCGATCACCTTATCTTTTCTGTCTGGGGTGTCCGGATACAGAAATTTGGGGTCCTCATTGAGCCCATTCATCAGTGCGCCAACGGATTGATTTCCGTCGTAGCCCAAGTGAGTAAGAATCTCGAGCATGCGTGATTCGATGCGCGCCACTTCCTCTAAGCCCGTTTGATGGATGTCTTCGGCGGTTTNGTCGGTCGTGGTGTAAATCTTGAGTCGATGCGCGTAATACGCTGCGCCATTGGGTAGTGCCCACACGCCATCATGAGGATTAGCGAGCGGTCTTGTTTCCTCGAAATGCTTAAGCAATCGATCAAAGCCAGGAACTAGGTGCTCATTCATGGCGATNGCCAAGGCGCTCTGGAGTGCGTCCTGCTGAGCAGCGGTCAGGTCAAGTTCACTTGTCTTCTGACTGAACATCNTGGTGATCGGATGATCTTCCAATTGAATGAGCTCGGAAAGCTGGCGGATGACATGCCCAAAAACGAAGTCAGGGGGATAAATCCCCTGCTTTGCCTGTCGCTGTAGCCAGTTGAGCCTGGCTTCACTGATCTCATTAAACTGTTCCACCCGGCGAATGAAGTCCCAAGCTTGCTGCACAGTGTTGATGGGATGAAGGTCTGTCATGAACTCGACAAGACTAAGATGCGCGCCACCAATCTGGTTGAAGGGAAAGTTGTGATAGCGAAATTGTTCGAAGGAATCGATGGTGTTGTTGACATCAAACTCGGCGATCGCGAGCGTGATTTGCTCGTCCGGTGACAAAGATGCTTCTTCGAAGGTTGCCAGTACGTCCCGTCGTTTGAGCGTAGCCGCATGCCTGGATAAAGCCTCGTCTTCGCTGCCGAGAGAGAGCTTATCATTGTGCTGAGTCAACCAGTTGAAATCATCAAACAAGCCAACGCTAGTCATCACCTCAGGCGATTCAAATAGTTGGGTCAGAAGCTCTTTCGCCAAGAAGTGATTGAGCGACATTGGGCGGTCTGAAAACAGATTGCCGATATAAAGGCAGGCGACCAGGATGAGACCAAAGAGGCCTCGGAGTGTCCATTTCAAAATCATGCGCATTCGATTGGTATTAAAGAAGTGGTTAGATAGTAACCTGATTCAGCGGGTTTGGATGAGTCCAACGGCTGCGCGAGCAAAGCATGGGTCGTTTGTGAGTCGTACTNGATTGACGGTGACGCTGCTGCGGATCATTGCCCCTAGTTCGTCTTTAGCGTTCCCCACTCGTTTGCTGGCAGAGCCCTGAAGTTTTCACACTACCTTTATCTTGCGGTGATTAGCAGCGCGGGCGCAGGATGCTAGCTACAGCTAGCTTGAGGGTAAGTGCTCAGCACACTTCCAAGCGTTGCAATCACTTCGCTCTCATCACTCATTTTTTGGCGTCTGCTCTAGGGTAACTAGGGTGACCTCCTCACAAGCGTTCAGCGCTAGTTGGCGCTGTAAACTGACGTTGGCCGAAGGAGCTAGGGTACCCCTCAATCCTTCACGAGATCGTCTTTCAACGACTTACCGGCTTGGTAGTAGTGATAAGCGGCCCATATCTGAACAGTGGAAAGAATCAGCAACGCGTAGCGTAAAGACTCATCGCCGTATGATGGCTGCAGGATGTCAGAGAGAATGCCAATCGCTTGAGGGCCTGCACCAAGGCCGATCATATTCAGAATAAAGAGCAATACGGCGGCCGCTACTGATCGCATTCGGAGCGATACAAGACCTTGAGTTTGGGAGAAGGTCGTTGCTTGGTAAAAGTTGCCTAGCAAGATAGGCAGGATGAGGAACATGAGGCTAGCAAAGGCAGTGCTGCTCAGGTAGACGCCAAAAAATAGCGGCGTTGAGGCGATGAGCGCCACCGACACAATCCACAGATACCAGCGGGTGTCTCCTGCGCCATAGCGATCGGCGAGATAACCACCCAGCGCGATACCGATGCCGCCTGGAATGCCAAGAATGAGACCCAGATACGTGCCCACATCGCCAGTGCTCATGCCGTACGAGCGAATGAGGAAGGAAGGGACCCAAGTTATCACCCCGTAACCGACGAAGGCGGTCAGTCCGCCGCCCACCGCCATGTGGCGGAAGGAGCGTTTNGACCAGAGAAAACGGAAGGTTTCCATNATGGTGGGNTGTTCTTCATCGGCAACACGACCTTCCGCCATCCCGCGAGGGGGCTCTCGCAGNGTGAAGCGAACGAGGATNGCGAGTAATANGCCAGGNACGCCGACGATGAAAAAGGCNACCCGCCAGCCAAAGAATTCATTTAACCAGCCACCTGCGATAAATCCAAACAAGATACCGAAGGGAATACCCAGCGAGTAAATGCCAAGAGCAGTCGCTCGATTCTCTGTTGGGAAATAGTCCGCGAGCATCGAGTGGGCGGGAGGCGAGCAACCGGCCTCGCCAACACCAACGCCAATCCGAGCCAGCAGCAGATGCCAAAAGTTTTGCGCGAGCCCGGACACCGCTGTCATTGCGCTCCAGATCGCCAGCGCCCAAGCAATGAGGTTGCGCCGATTGCTTCGGTCAGCGAAGCGGGCTATAGGGATGCCGAGCGTTGCGTAAAAGAGTGCAAAGGCGAAACCCGTCAGCATGCCAAGCGCGCTGTCAGACAAGCCCAGGTCCTGCTTAATCGGCTCTAAGAGGATCGATAGAATTTGGCGATCAATGAAATTAAAGGTGTAGACCACCACCAGAACACCTAGTGCGTAATTTCGTACCGCGGGTGAAAAGACACCATGCTGTTCTTGGTTTGCGTCCCGCATTGATGGCCTCGATCAGTGGAATCCAGCAGCCGAGCATGCAGGGATGCAGGCGCCCTTGCAAGCAAGTTCCCCATAGCCTTGCGCTAAGCGGGACGAGGCCTCCATCAACGGGCAACGGGAGGCGCTCACAACTTAACCCCACTTTCATTAGTGGTGTCTTAGGTAAAGCCCTCTGTAGATAGTTGAGTGATCTCGGTAGGATCACCTCACTCGTGCTTGAACCATTGATATAACACGCTAATGAGCAATATTAGTAAGTACTCACAATCATTATATTCCCCGCTATTCAGGACAGTTACTTCTAAACGCGGGACAACTTACATCGTCGGTAGCACGATACTGGACTCCACCAGCACTCCGCAGGCTGCGCGAGCTGACTGATGCGATTTTACTCCTTTATCCTCTGCAGACGTCGATGCAAGGGCATGGTTGAGTGGTTGAGAGTATTGTTTTATTGATCGAGGCGCTGGCTCATGCGAAACGAAAAGAGCAACTTCGTTGGGCTCGGTAGCTTTTCCATATGTCGCCGCTAGTCAAGCGTCAGCCTGATCCCGTTTGCCTGGTTTACGCCCGCGGGAGGATATTTGCACGCGATCCAAGGTATTGACAGAAGATAACTTTACGTTAACGTAAAGTGAAATTAATTCTTGATTAGTCGACAGTGAATCATTTTGGTGCTGGCTTTGTTGATGAGATTGGGTCTTGTTCGGGTCTTTTTGGGGGCTTGGAAGGAGAAGGAAAGGAGGCGGCGACGTCAGTTCTTGCGACAGAACAGAAATTGCGGCACTTGATCCGAACAACGTTGAAGGCCCGATTGAATGATGTCGTTTCTAATCTCCATGATGGAGCTGTTTGTGTGAGAGGAAGTGAACAATGAATAGCGGCGGAGGCAGCGGGTCTTATTCGATCACGGATCTCTCTCGGGAATTCGCCGTGACCCCGCGCACGCTTCGTTTTTATGAAGAAAAGGGGCTGCTGAACCCAAAGCGCAGCGGCAAGAACAGAATTTATAGTGTCGGCGATCGAACTCGGCTCCGTCTTATTTTAAGAGGTCGCCAGCTTGGGCTTTCACTTGAGGAGAGCGCAGAGGTGATTGGGCTCTACGCGCCTGGCACTCCCAACCATGAGCAGCTACGCCTCTTGCTTCAAAAAATCGAGGAGAAGCGCCAGCAACTCGTCTCGCAACGCGAGGCACTGGATGCCATGCTAGGCGACCTTGATCGATGGCAAACAAACTTTGAGGCGGCGCTTAAAGCACCGATCGCGAATCACCAATGGAGGCAGAAAGTCTGATATGAACGCCACGTTTAGCATGCTTGATTTGGATCTCGGTGAGTCGTTAACCCTTCTCCGCGAGACGGTGCAGCGGTTCGCAGCAGACGAGATCAAACCTCGCGCGGTAAGTATTGACCGCGACAACGAATTCCCGATGGACCTATGGCGAAAAATGGGCGACCTCGGCCTGCTTGGGATCACTGTGAGCGAGCCCTATGGCG
>PBWF01000069.1 GCA_002728935.1 Gammaproteobacteria bacterium
GATGATCACTTTACTAGATCGCTTGAACCAGCCTATCCGAGGACAATCGTGCTGACGGACCCAGACCAATTCAACGACATCCGCGACGGCGTCCGTGCCGTCTGTGCTGATTTTCCCGATGAATATCATCGCAAGGTGGATCATGACCGCGCCTATCCCGAGGCATTTGTCGATGCGCTAACAAAAGCTGGTTGGATGGCGGCGCTGATCCCTGAGGAATATGGCGGATCGGGCCTGTCCCTTACCGCTGCTAGCGTGATCATGGAAGAGATTAACCGCGCCGGTGGCAATTCAGGTGCTTGCCACGGTCAGATGTACAATATGAACACGTTGATCCGGCATGGATCCGAAGAGCAGCGCCAGACCTATCTTCCAAAGATTGCCAGTGGTGAGTTGCGCCTGCAGTCAATGGGCGTGACCGAGCCAACAACTGGCACCGATACCACCAAGATCAAGACTACTGCGGTGCGCAAAGGCGATCGCTATGTCATCAACGGTCAGAAGGTCTGGATCAGCCGTGTGAAATACTCAGACCTGATGATTTTGCTTGCTCGGACTACACCATTGGACGAGGTGAAGAAAAAATCTGAGGGGCTTTCGATCTTTCTAGTCGACATTCATGAGGCTGTGAAATCGGGCATGACGGTGCGTCCAATCGACAACATGGTGAATCATCAGACGAATGAGTTGTTCTTCGACAATCTGGAAATACCGGCGGAAAATCTGATCGGTGAGGAAGGTATGGGGTTCAAATACATCATGACCGGACTCAATGCCGAGCGTGCCCTGATTGCGGCGGAGTGTATCGGTGACGGTTATTGGTTTATCGACCGGGTTTCGGCCTATGCCAGCGAAAGACAGGTTTTTGGCCGTCCCATTGGCCAGAATCAAGGGGTGCAGTTCCCGATTGCTGAGGCCTTTATCGAAGTCGAAGCTGCTGATCTGATGCGCTACAAGGCCTGTGCGCTATTTGATGAGGACAAGCCCTGTGGCGCTGAAGCCAATATGGCGAAATATCTCGCTGCGAAGGCTTCATGGGAGGCTGGCAACGCCTGTATCCAGTTCCATGGCGGTTTCGGTTTTGCCTGCGAATATGACATCGAGCGCAAATTCCGTGAGACACGGCTTTATCAGGTGGCTCCGATCTCGACCAACCTGATCCTCAGCTATATCGCCGAGCATGTGCTCGGCATGCCAAGATCTTTCTGAAGCAAGGGAAAGACCTGTTCATGGACCTTGATATCGATCATCTTCGCGGCTGGATCGGCAAGGAGGAGTGCCGCAGCGAAGTGCTGTCACCGGCTCTGGTCGAGCGCTTCTACGCCACACTAGGCAGCTTGAAACCGGCAAGTGAAGGTGAGGAAGCGCCGCTGATGGTCCATTTCTGTCTGGCACAGCCTGTCGCCGGTCTTGACCGCCTGGGACCGGATGGTCACCCGATGCGCGGCGGCTTTCTGCCGCCGGTACCTCTTCCCCGCCGCATGTGGGCCGGTGGCAAAATCGATTTCAAGGCCCCGCTGCTGATCGGCAGTCAGATAACCCGCCGTTCCACTATCACAGACATCGAGGTCAAATCAGGCCGGTCGGGGATGCTGTGCTTCGTCACAGTGATGCATGAATACAGCCGCGAAGGGCAGCCTTGTGTCCGTGAACGCCAGGATATTGTTTATCGCGACCCGCCGGCAGATGAAAATGGCGTCCCAGTGACACTGGAGGAGCCAGCCCCTAAAGGCAGCCATCATCAGCATTTCACCCCAACGCCCACAATTCTGTTTCGCTTTTCGGCAATCACCTTTAACGGACACCGTATCCATTACGATGCGCCCTATGCCCGTGACGTTGAAGGCTATGGTGGTCTCGTGGTGCATGGCCCATTGCAGGCCACATTGATGGCGCATCTGGCAACTGATCTTGCCGGCAAAGCCCCTACTGGTTTCAGCTTTCGTGGGAAGTCGCCGTTGTTTGACGATGTCCCGTTTGGCATTCATGCCACTGAAACAGGACATGGAATGTCCCTTTGGACGGCGCGTGATGGCGGGCCAGTGGCGATGCAGGCCGAGGCCAGCTGGTAACAAATGGCCCCCTGAGTCGACGAAACTACTGGAACGGCCAATTTGTAGATCTACCTGTTAATGCCCTGCCTTAAGCGCTTGCCGCCAGCATTGCGCTGGCAATGTCGCGCGCGCCAAGCTGCCCAAGGCGCGGGTGAAGGTCCCATATGGCAGCGCCCGCGTCACCAATGATCGTCGATGATTTGCGTTGCAGCTTTTCAGCAAGAACCTCCGGGGCAAACGGGTCTGCCAAGTCGAACCACACTGGAATGGCGCGACCATCTGTAAGGCTGATCTCGCCGCGCGCCTGCAGGTCCGTCAGTTGGTCATCTCCCGTCACGCTGATCCGTTCTGCGAAACGTCCAAGCTCGGCTTCCCCGGCAATGGTGTCCGTGAACAGCCTGTCATCGGCGGTGTTGTCGCCCCGCAGCGTCATCCCGGCCAGCCAGTTGTAGCTAAACTTCACCTCAAGTCCGGTGCGCGGTCGCTTGATATCGCAGACTGCCAGCCATCGTGGATTAGTCGACAGGGAAAAGGACTTAATGTCATCAAGTGGTACCCCAGCCGCCGCTTCAGAAGCTTGCAGCGCCTCAATCATCGGATGCAGACCGTGGCAGCAGGCATGAAGTTTGTATTTGTTATCTGGGAATTTATAGCTGTCCAGGGCCAGATCTGGTCCGGTCACCGCACCCCCATTAGGAAGATGCGCGCCAACAAACCCCTGATGTCCCATCAGCCCATCATCGGCCGACGTGAAACCAAGGCCCGCAAGTGTTGCACATTCAACGCCATTCGCCGCAGAGATGCCGGCGTTATAGGGCTTNCCCATGCTGCCGAACTGCGAGGTCAGGCCAGAGGCCCGCGTCGCACATAGGCCAAGCGCGTGACGCATNTGCNAACTATCGAGCCCNAGGAGCCTTCCNGCAGCCAGGGTCGCGCCAAATGCTCCTGCAGTGGCTGTCTGATGAAAGCCGTGATTGTAATGCGCGCGGCCGAGGGTCATCCCAACGCGNATCGCTCCTTCCGCGCCAAGAAGGAAGGCNGTGATCATTTCCTCGGCCGAAGCATCCTGCATCTCGGCTATAGCCAATGCGGCTGGGTAAATACCGACCGACAGATGCCCAACATGGGCAAAATGTGTGTCATCGTAATCAAGAGCATGGCTTGTCGCGCCATTCACTAATGCCGCCATGCGAGGCGGCACCCNCATACCACCCAGAACNGNGGCCAANGGCNGCCCNCCTTCGCCCGCCGCTAGCNGACGAAGCTTGACTGCTAGTGGTTCGCCAGTGCCGGCGATGCCACAGGTCATCCAGTCAAGAAGCGACAGCTTCGCGAAATCAAGTGGCAGGTCAGGCACCTGATCNGCCGGACGCATGGCGATGTCNATAATNTCGTCTGTGAGCGATGTCATNCTATCTTCCTCCACACACATCCTTNTGAGTTTCATTAGCCATNGCGTGTCTTGCCACGTCNTGGTTTTACGGCTGGTTNCTTGCTTTCCAGATCCGGCAGCAACAGCCTCACGGATGTCTGATTGGGATCATCAGCAGAGGCGTCACCACCCCTGTTTACGACGCGGCTCAGTCCGGACGAGATCCAGTCTGGGCTGCGCGTGGCCCGTGGCATACCAATACGCATCGGTTTGCCAGTCACCTCTTGGGTGCGGCCAAATCCGACACTGTAGGACACCCACCAGACCAGCACGACGCCAAAGAGCCAGAACAGCATTTGCCAAACCCAAAGTGAAGGCACACCCATAACCGACTTAAGATCGGTGAAGATCGGGTCACTGAAAAAGAAATTTCCAAGAACGGCGCCCGGCCCATAGGCCAGAAAGCCCCACAGGATCGCCAGACCCCATAGAAGACCGCTGCGTTTAGCGCTCGCAGGCGGATGGGCTTTCATCGCTCTGTGAAACCGCGACCGTTGATACATGTCAGGCCCTCTGAGCGTTGCCACCGAGGACAGGAATACGATCAGCAGATTTATTGCCAGTCCCCAACCCGCCGAATGAATGGTAAGCGGCCAACGGCCCCAGGGCAGATCGACAAACAACCCTTCGAAGATAATCAGACCCAGCGGTTCGGTGAACACAACCAGTAGGGACCCCAGGGCAATACCGGCCAGGACCGCGCCACGGCTTATCCACCGCATGAAGGCGAACCCAACCATCGCCGGCAGCAACTGTAACGCGAGGGGCAGAGCCACGCTTGCGAAGACCGCCGAGACAAAGGGCATGAAGGCCGCCATCAGACCGAGCAGAAAGAACCCAAACCCAAGGCTTATGCGCGCGCCAAGACGCTGGCCTCGGTCGGTCAGATTCGGAAACAGGTAAGTGTGTACCAGTTCGCGGAAGACTAGCAGCGTACCACCTGTGACAAAGAAACTGATAGCAAAGAGGGCGCTCATGACGCCAAGCAAAATAACCGAAACGCCAGCCAACGGCACAACCGCCGCCAGCGCCTCGGCATGGCTGACTAGCCCGGATGGCATCCGCGCGGCAAGCACCGGCACCACCAGAAGCAGGATACCAGCCGCCAACCCACCGGTCAGCCAGACACCGCCAATACCAAAGGCGCGTCCCTTATGCGCTGTTTGCCCCAGATAGAGGGTTGCCGGGCTGAGAACGATGCCCGTCAGTGAGATGGCCGTCGATGAAATGGCAACCGTGGTAAATATCCCACCCGTTGGCACATTCTTTCCAACGCCGGCATAGCCCTGCAAAACGCCCGGGATGCGGTCCCAGAAGATACCGTCCTCCACCTGCATTGGCCGGTTTGGGAAAATATCCCCCGCCAACACGATCTCTCCAAAAAGCATTATCCCAGGGATCAATATGGCCATCAGCAGGGCTTCCATCGCCAGCACCAGAACAACAGCGCGCCACCCGCCAATGATGGCCGGAATCGCCATCGACAAGGCGAAAATCCAGACAGCCATTTCACGAGGGATTGTGCCATCGGTGGCCTCTTGCACCAACAAAGCGGCCTGCGACAGCAGATTGGCGGAATAGGGCAGCGCGAAAAGGATGCACAGTCCCATCATGATCACCCGCAACGCGATGCTGTCGTAATAGCGCCCAATCGCCTCGCCCGGGGTGTTAAGCCCCGCCAGCCGCGTCGCCACCCATAATCTGTTCCAGAACATGACCGCGGCGACAGCCACGGTGATCAGCCCGACGGCGACATGCGACGCCTGAAGGCCATAACGCGATACCAGCAGTAGATGTCGTTCAAAACCAAGGGCGGCCACACCTATTGCCGGCAGGATGAACATCACTGACCAGCCTGGAAGCTTCATGCTCCCATCAAGGAAATCCCTGGGATTGCTTCCGATACGCGCTGTCTGCGCTGCAAAATAGAGCGCATAGACAAACAAAAGGCCAAGCGTGATCACAAGGAGAAATGTCACCGCCGTCCCCCGCGATGCGGCAGACGTGACGCCGCGCGAAGATTGTTGTCGCGGATCACATCGAATTTCTCAAAAGCGCGGCGCGGCCCGAAGGAGATTAGCATACTGACGACAACCACAACGACGAGCGACCCCAGACCAAGACCGATCGGCATCATCAAACGGCCCACCAACACATCTGGTGCTGTCATAATGGTGATGAGATAGGCAAGGGCCAGGGCGACGAGGATAGCGCTTCCAAGGGCGGTCTCGCCCGCGGTAAACCCGGTTTTCAGCACGACATTGACGATGATATGCGCGCAGAAGGCGATAATCAGCGACCCAAAGGCAGCGACAAACCACCAGTTCGTGGCATATATGTATCCAGCATGGAATAACAAAGCGGCGGCGAAGACTGCCGGCGCCCAGATCGCCATTACCAGACCATGCCTGCT
>PBWF01000070.1 GCA_002728935.1 Gammaproteobacteria bacterium
GTAAGGTACGCTTGAAGTCTTGCCTGATGCTCCACCTCAGTAATGTTTCCAGCCTCAAGATAGTCGGCTGACAGTGCGGCCAATGCCCCTAAAAACATGGACTGGTGTTGTCTTAGCTCAAGCCTTGCTTCCGACACCCCTGCGACAACCCACGCTTTCTCGAGGCTAACTAGGCCTTCGAACAAGTCGAGCTCTGCTTGCGCTCGCGCCCTAGTGAGTTCGTACTCGAGCGCCCGATTCGCTGCTGGAACACTCACCAAGTCAATCAGCGAAAAACCTACCTCAAACAGTCGTTTCACCGAATCGCCCACGCCAGTAAAACGACCCAACGCCAAAGTGGGATTTGAATACCCCCCTTCGTTTTGATCGATGTCGCTGACAGCAATTTCGTAAACCAGGAGCCGGTCCTGAACCATTGGGGAATGATCCAAAAACACAGACCTTGCCTCGGCCAAGGTCGATGGTATCGATATTGCCGGCCGGTTATTGCTGGTAGGGCGTTCCCGCTCGACCACCTCAACGTCGCCGGCTTTTATTTGCGCCGCAATCTGCTGCCCGTTTTCGCTACCATCGCGTGACAACAAGGCACAACTGCTTAGGCCGAACGCTAGGGCGACTGCCAAGACAGACTTTGCGCACATCACTCTCCCTGACTCACCAGGCGCTAGCTTTCGTTGCGATCGTTCAATAGCCTCGATCATTAATGTCTCAGTTTCTAAAAATTAGTCTCAACTCTTACTCACCCAGCTCACCTCTCAATCGCGCCGCATTCCCAACCACTGAGAGGCTAGACAATGCCATCGCGAGACCAGCAAAACTTGGACTCAATAGCCATCCCATTGATGGATAGAGCACACCAGCGGCTACTGGAATCAAGAGAACATTGTAAAGAAAGGCAAACCCGAGATTTTGTCGAACATTACGAGCGGTAGCATCGGACAGTTTAATGAACTGGGTAAGTCCGCGGAGACCATTAGTTAATGTGACATCCGCCTGCTCGCAGGCTAGCGCCGTGCCCGAACTCATCGCGGCGCTGAAATGTGCCGCAGCCAACGCTGGCCCATCGTTTAAACCATCACCAATCACAGCCACATGCTCACCCTCTGCCTGCAACCTTTCTACCAGCGCAAGCTTGTCGAGCGGCGACTGCTCGGCGTACCAGTTGATNGGNCCAATCGNCTCGGCGACGNNCTTAACGCTCTGCNCTCGGTCTCCNGANACNATCATGGGNGTCATCCCAGCCNTAATNAGCGCCTGAANCACGTNANGAGATTCATCTCTGATGCGATCNGAAAGCTCGTATTTNGCGATCAACTGCCCATCGACNCCCCAGTACATTTCAGGCCCCNCNGNNNCTTCCTCATCGAGCGCNNCTGNCNGNTCGCTGCTTGNGATNGNNCCNTTCGACANGAAGTGATTNGCNNGCATCATGGCNGCGCTGCCAATNCCNACCCTCTTGCCNCCGATCGTNCCNAGTACNCCCTGNCCAGGNACNGTNTCAATCGNACCTGCTGCCTCANGGTNATNGGCATCTAANNGNNCATCANCNNNCAATTCAATGTAGCGAGCNACCGCTTTTGCNATCGGGTGAGTCGANTGGCTNACNATCNCTCGCAGNNCACNGTATGTNGTNTGAACCTCACCGAACGCCAATTCCCGNCGNACACTCANGTTTCCCTCNGTCANTGTTCCNGTTTTATCGAATAACACNACGNTGANCGCNNTCGCGCGCATGAGCGCGTCACCATTNCGNATGACTANNCCAAGTNTNGCTGCNGTGCCAACCGCNTTNACNAGNCTCATNGGTACCGCAAGTCCTAANGCGCAGGGNCAAGCAATAATCAANACAGAGAGCGCAGNNCTCATCGCAAAGCTCAATTCAGCNCCNAANAGCANCCACCANGCAANCCCGGTCGCCAGACTAGTNAACAAGACCCCTGGNACAAAATANTGCGTGATGGNNTCGATNTGTTGCGCAACGGCGGGTTTGGCATTTTGAGCGCGCTGCAAAGCGCGAACGACCTGAGCGAGTGCCCCATCTTGCTTTGTGCTCGTGACCTTGATGTCGACGGGCTGCGCGATATTCAATGCGCCCCCTACCACTACATCTCCCTCACCCACAGCNTGCGGTANGGCCTCTCCCGTCATCAGTGACGCATCAACTTCAGTTTTGCCGACAACAATCTCGCCATCGAGCGGAATACGCTCACCTGCCGACACGCGAACCACTGTTCCAGGTATCACCGCGTCTAGTGAAATACTCGCCGAGCGGCCAGATTCATCGATCACAAACGCCCTTTCAGGCGCCAGTCGAATCAGCGCATCAAGACCCGAAAGCGCTGACGCACGTGCGCGGATTTCCAGCGCTTTACCCAATCGAACGAATCCAATGACAAAAAGGCTAGCTTCAAAGAACAGATGCTGGGAGGGAGAATTNACTACTCCAAATAAGACGCTGCACGAATATAGCCAGGCTGTCCCGGTACTGAGCGCGACCAGCGTATCCATCGTTGCCCGGCCATGCTTGAGCGACGTCCAAGCCTTTTTATAAAAATCCGCACCGGCAAAACTGACTGCGCCGAGCGTCGCCATTGCAGCCAATGCACCCATCCAGATACTTTCCGTGAGCGAAAACCACTCCATCCACATGTTCAGCATCATGAGCGAACCGAGCACCAGTCCAGTGGTGGCTTGAGTCATAGCACGCCTGAATAGCTGGGCCTGATTCTGTGCTTTGGACGCCGGATCTCCCGCCCCTTCGGTTGCGTTATAACCAGCCGCCCTAACGGCCAATATCACTGCTTCCTGATCAAACCGACCGGACACCCACGCGCTTTCAGCTGCGAAATTCACCTCGCTCTGAATCACGCCTTCGACATTTGAGATCGCTCGCTGAATAGCCGATGCGCAGGCCGCGCAAGACATGCCCTCGATATCGATGAACAAATCTTGCTCGCTGTGGTTGTCACTCAGTGATTGAGCCTGCGGAATGCCCAAAGCATGACTTGGCGCAATCGATNGGTTGGNNTCTGNCTCTGTTTCATGCGGNGGTGGCTCTAGGCGATACCCTAATTCCGTCACTGCTTCTCGAACGGCTGANACNTCAACGGAACCCACGATTGTTACGCGATCGTGCTCTCGCTCTGCGACGACGCTAAGGCCAGTTCCAAGCGCCATAATGGACTCGCTAACCTTGGCTTCGCATCGACCGCAAGTCATGCCATAGACGGGTACAGCAATGGTATCGGGTGACTGCGCCATTTAAGGATTCGTCCTAGTTAATCGCACTGTTATTTTGTCCGAAAGAGTCCGCCTCGTCGCGTCTTTTCAGGCGGCAACACCTAACATTTGCGCCGCGATTTTCTCAGCCATCATGATAACCACCGCATTTAAATTCCCGTTGGTGATCTCAGGCATGAGTGATGCATCGACTACCCGTAAATTTCGAACACCCCGTACTTCACCCTCTGGGCTCACTGGAGCTTCCCCTTCTTTGCCCATGCGACAGGTCCCGCACGGGTGATAAGCACTTTCTGCATGCAGCCGAATCCACTCATCGAGTTCAGCATCACTGCCAAGACGTTTAAGTGGCCATGCTCCCATCGACTGAAAACTTCGCTCCCCTAGTAACGCTTCAGCCAACCTAATACCCCGGCGCATCACCGCCAAGTCCTCTTCAGCACTGAGATAATTGAATTGAATCTGAGGCGANGCGAATGGATCGCTTGACTGGATCGATACTCGACCACGACTCAACGGTTTCATAGGGCCGACATGAGCCTGAATCCCGTGGTGATTCACCTGCTGACTTCCGTCGTAGTTCATCGCGATCGGCAAAAAATGGAACTGAAGGTCGGGGTAGCCTGCATCAAGCCCGCTGCGCAAAAAAGCCCCGGCGTGGAAGTGGTTCGTGGCGCCGGGGCCCGACTTCAGGAGGTACCATTCAAGCCCGGCTCTAAGCTTCCCGAGTCCCCGCGTTGATGGGTAAATGGAAACCGGCTTTTTGATNCCCGCCTGCACGTAGATCTCTAAGTGATCCTGGAGATGCTCGCCAATGTCGTCATTAGTCCATACGGGCTCAATGGCAAGTCGCTTCAACTCCTGTTCTGGACCAATCCCCGACCGAATCAATACTTGGGGGGTTCCAATCGCTCCGCCGCACAGGACGGTTTCCTTTCGCGCTCTCGATCGGAGGGGTCGCCCACCTTTGCGACTGACCCAGCTCACTCCCCAGCATCTNTCTCCTTCGAACTCCAATCGATTGACGGTCACACCCGTTCGAACGGTCAGTCCAGGTAATGAGCACCCATCGAGGTAAGTAACCGCCGTGCTCTGCCGTCGCCCATCNGCAATGCTGGCATCGAAAGGTCCAAATCCTTCCTGCTCCGCGCCATTAAAGTCCTCAGTGCTGGGGAAACCAAGCGCAGAACCCGCAGCTAACCACGCCTGGTTAAGCTCACCCGACACATCCGATGGTTGAACCCGCTGGGGACCACCTAGCCCCCGAAATAATGGATCACCGCCGGGCCGATCCTCGCTANGTCTAAAGTGTGGGAGCACCGACCGATAACCCCATCCAGTGCAGCCATAGAGCGCCTCCCAACGGTCAAAGTCGCCTGGGTTACCACGAACAAAAATCATCCCGTTGATTGACGAGGAGCCTCCAAGCACTCTCCCTCGGGGACAATACAGCCTACGATTGCCCAGCTCTGCCTCTGAATCGGTGTAAAAACCATAGTTGTAGGTCGTGCTGGTCAGCACCTCCGACAATGCCGCTGGCATGTGGACCCGAAAATCCCAAGCGCGATTTTTAGGTCCAGCCTCGAGCAGCAAAACGTCATACTTCTCTGCTAAACGCCTTGCCATCACGCAGCCTGCAGAGCCACCACCAATCACGATGTAATCAAACGTTTTCAATCGTGCGTTTCCGGGAAAAATGCTTTANGCAACTTCACTCAATTTCGACGGTTACTCGAGCGACTTCGCCAGACCACCCTCGTTAAACTGTTTGCCCGCTAATATGTGCAAATGCAAATGAAATACCGTTTGCCCAGCACCGGCACCGTTATTAATCACCAATCTAAACGCGTCGCCACACCCCAGAAGGTCAGCCACCTTACCAGCCACTAACAACAGATGACCCAGCAAATCCTGATGCGAATCCTTGGCATCGATCAGTCTTGGAATGGGATCGCGAGGAATAATCAGAACATGAGTGGGCGCTTGCGGCTGAATATCTCTGATCACGATGCAGCGATCATCCTCGTACACCCTCTCTGACGGTAGCTCTCCGTCTATGATTCGTTCAAATAGTGTCTTTTCCACAAGCCGCTCCTTCCTATGCTCAGACCATATTTTCTTATCAACGCGTAGGCAGCGCGCCTTTGACGCTCTTTTACGCAAGGCGTTGATCTGACCTGCTCCTATCTAACCTGCTCCTATTTGAAGCGCCTNATTGTTCGTGCGGCTACTTCTAAAACCAACCTTTGCGTCAGACTAATTTGCGTCAGACTAAGATGAATACGCCACCTAGGGTTGGCCACCATGGACACGGGTAAGAAAGGCTGTCCATTGCCTCTTAGTCAAGTGTATCACCCCAACTTCAATGTTCTCTTAGCAACGGTGCCTTGATCGTTCCACCGGGGGGTGACAATGGGAGTTCGCCCTGCACTTCCAAGAACTAGATTATCAATTCGCGAACCATGTGCAGCCGATCTCGCGGTGCTTTTGACGGCCCGACCCGCTCGAACAGATGACGCTCGAAAAATAAGAACGCAAGGTCAAAGTGCTCCGCAAAGCGGGTGGAAAGGCTTTTTGAGCCGGTGTTCTGACCGTATTCCTGCAATGCCTCTAGAAGTTGCGTTGCAAGGCCCGAACGCCTGAACCGCTTGTGCGTAAACAGCCCCAAGATTTCGAGCGAACCGTTGGACTGACGCTCCGCGATCAGCCAACTGACTGGGGGCTTAAAGCGGGGGATGCGCAACCCCATGGACCAAAAGTTGGCCTGTTGATCCTCAGGAGTTGTTTCCTTTATGCGCTGCCATAGAGCCTGCATTTCACCCGCATCGTAGTCATCAGCCTCGAGCATCATTGTTATGTCGTCGATGTGACTGGCAGAAATTTCGATCCATTCAACTGAGCCTAACCAGCCTTCGCCGCTCGATCGACTGGTTTGAAGAGCCTCTACTAATCGGTCTGCATAATCAGCGCATGCGCTGATACTGGAACGGATAGAGGGCTCTAACAATTGGGANTCTCGGTAAGCAACATCAACCCCATAACGATGTTGGCCCTGACGCGTCAGAGCAATCACCCGACGACGGCGATCTAATCGATCCCGCATCGAAAGTACGTCGCCAGTTGACTCTAGTTGCCGAGTCGCCTGGGTCACTCCAGGATGCGCGACGCCTAAGCGTTGAGCTAATTCAAGTACCGTGAGTGGGCCTTGGTCTGCTAGTTCAAGCGCTACCCTGTACCGGAGCGTTAGTGGTGCTTTTTTTTCCTCCTGGGGAGTAGAGAGCAGATGCTCGACATTTCTAAGCTGATCAATCATCCGGCGCAATTGCTGAATGGGGTACTCATCGCTCACAACCACTTCTTGTGCTTGCTGTTTCTTCCCCCTTTGTTTCTCTTCGCTCATCTCCTTGGCGTCTCCCTTTCTTGCGGAATGTTTTGCAAGTAGACGTATCCCTTAGCGCAGTCGGTCTCTCACTCTATCAGCGTCTACGCTGCCTCAAATGCTCTGCCCCCCCTAAGCCGAGTATATACGTTAACTAGTTGAGCTCACCCTCCACCTGAGCACCCNGATCTGCAGAATCAGCAGAGCCGTTCATCGCAGGTGATCTTGAGAAGATGTCCGAATCTCAAGAGTTCTTCATTTTATGATATTTTTTACGTAATTATATACTTAATTAGTNATCGCACGCTAGGCAGCCACTTTTCAACAAATTTGCAATATCTAGATTGATNCCACCACCACATTCGCTTGGTATACTCAGTTCTTTGGTTCTTCAGCGACCGAGGCAGGGTTAGTAAGTACTCACATATGCGCGATATTGCTGATATCCCACTTGGAAGAGGAATAAAGGTAATGATGGGATCTACGATTCAGTGGCTTTACCTATGGTTCNTCGCCGTCCCTTTCTTGGGGGTTAGTACCTTTGTGATTGGTCTGCCTCTCATCGTGCTGTCGTTTTTGGGTTTGGGTGACTGGTGTTCTCGAACGCTCGCAGTACTCTGGGCTCGCTCAAATGCGTTCATGCTGGGCATGCGGGTTTCCATTGATGGGCTTTATCACCTAAGTGACGGCCAGTCCTATGTTTTGACCGCCAATCATTTAAGCCAGGTGGATATCTTGCTCATNTATGGTTTTCTCCCGATCGAATTCAAATGGGTACTCAAAAAAGAGTTGCTTGCTGTTCCAGTTATCGGAGCCGCATGCACAGCAATGGGCCATGTGGTGGTTGATCGCTCAAACTCGCAAGCTGCGGTCGCCAGCATCCAGGGAGTTTCAAAACGATTGCAGAACGGCATGTGCATCATGTTTTTCCCTGAAGGGACCCGCGGGACTGAGGAAGGCGATCTATTACCCTTCAAGCGGGGCGCGTTTCGCTTAGCGGCAGATCTTCAGTTACCAGTACTGCCGATGAGCATCTCTGGCACAGGACATCTTCTTCCAACAGGATCGGTTAAGTGGCAACCTGGACCCGTTAGACTAATGATCCATCCGCCTATCGACACCACTGACCAAACAACCGATGGCGTCACGACGCTGATGACCCAAACAGAGGCCGCGATCCGTTCCGGTCTAACAGCATCACAACCAGAAACCGACGTTCCAATAAATGTGCAAGGATAAAGACATGCGAGAGAACACTGTCAAAACCAAATGGCTTGCGGGAGAGCCCACAGTCGGTGGCTGGTTATCACTAGACTCTCCGTTGTCAGCCGAACAGATGGCTCAAGTGGGATTTGATTGGCTATGCCTTGACATGCAACACGGAGTGATTGATTTCAAAGCGGTGACGCACTTACTCCCGGCGATCTCGACCACTAACACCGTTCCCATTGTCCGAGTTCCTTGGAATGAACCTTACGAAATTATGCGGGTGCTAGACGCGGGCGCTTATGGCGTGATTGTCCCGATGGTAAATAACAAAGAAGAGGCACAGCGCGCCGTGTCGGCCTGTCGATACCCACCCGCCGGTTTGCGATCTTTTGGACCAACTCGAGCAATGATGTACGCAGGCCGCGGTTATGTTGAGGAAGCCAATGATCAGTTAGCATGCATCGTGATGATCGAGACTCGCGAAGCGCTTGATAACCTCGATGATATTTTGAGCACTCCCGGCGTCGACGCGGCGTACATTGGCCCAGCCGACCTTGCCTATGCTTTAGAACTGTCTCCAACCGGCGACAATGACCACCCCCTTCACGTTGAGACCGTTGCACACATATTGGAGCGTTGCCAACACCATGGGATCGCGGCGGGCATTCATACAGGTTCGTTGGCGTTTACCCAGCGCTACCTAGCGCAGGGCTTCCAAATGGTAACGTTAGGCCAAGACACGGCCTTCATGTCTCGGTTGGCGAGAAAAGAGCTGAAGGCCGCGTTCNATCAGCCACATGCNTCAGAAAAAACGGGCGACCCAACGACCAAAGGAGGATTCTACTGATGCTATCCACATTGCTTGGCTCCCTGTTATCAACTCAAAGGTGCACAGCATTATGAGCACTGCCAGGCAGGACGCTAATCACTGCTTCGTTTGTGGCCCGAACAATCCGATAGGTTTGAAACTCACCTTTTCACTCGATGGCGATCAGTGCGTATCGGAATTTACGCCCGATGCGGTGCATTGCGGGTACGAGGGAGTGACCCACGGCGGCATCATTTTTAGCGTGCTCGACGACGTAATGGCGAACTGGCTGTACTTGCGGGGGCACAAAGCGGTGACCGGGCGCTGCGACTTACGCTACAAAGCCGCCTTACCCACTGAGGTACCCGTTCACTTGCGATCCTGGTGCCTGAAGCAACGTCGGAATGTAGCGACCATGGCTGCCGAAATGCGCAGACAGGACACCGGAGACCTTGTTGCAGAATGCGAGGCCAATTTCATGATCCTGAGCGATTAGGCGGCCAACCATCACAGCAAAAAAGAGCAACTCGTCCACAATTTGCAATCGTACTATCACTACTTCAGCAAGATCGGAAACAGATGCCTCGACTGTTTCCAACTGGATAACCGCCAGCCATGACGTCAATCAACCGCACTGCAGAACAAAGAGCACAATTCAACAACGCGAGTTTTTCCCGAAGGATGGGCGCAGCCTTCTACGATGGATTGCTGCTACTCGCACTATGGATGATTTCGACATTAGTCGTGATTGCCCTAAATAATAGAGATGCGCCCCTTCAAGGGTTGATATACCAACTGTTTCTTTATCTTGAGAGCCTACTGTTTTTCGTTTACTTCTGGACATTCAAAGGTCAAACGCTGGGTATGCAAGTCTGGCGGATCCAGCTTATTTCCGAATCGGGCCAACTGCTCAACCCAAGAGCGGCTTTGTTTCGATACCTTGTCACGACGCTTTCTGTTGGGTGTTTCGGCCTTGGATACCTTTGGATGCTGGCACCCCATCGCCGCACGCTCCACGACCTTGTAACCAATACACGCGTAGTTGAGATCAAAAAAACCAGCTGAGTCTCGCCTATCATTTGGGNCTGCCNGCGCCAAGCTCAAATCGAACGCAGACCCTTCGACTCAACNGCACTAGCTGCTGCACCATCGCTGATTGATCTGACAGCGCTTGATTGAATGACCATTAAGCTAGTCGCCGTAACTGATAGAAAGCAAGCCACAGGCAAAGTGCCGTTGGGAGAATTACAGCGACCAGCGGTGGGATGCCGTAAACCAGCGCCATGGGAGCGAGCAGGTCCTGCAAAAATTTAAAACCGACCCCTANTAATAAACCCGTAAATATTCGAAACCCCATCGAAGCGTCTCGAAGCGGGCCAAAGACCATGGCTGCGGAAAGCGCNAGTAACGCAAGCGCCGTTAGTGGTTGAAGCACCTTTGCCCAGAACCCTAATTGATACTTCCCCCCCTCGAGCGACTGACGCTCAAGGATACTGATCTTTTTGGACAANGTACTGATCGACATTCTGGATGGTTCAACCAGCAACTCACTGCTGATTTCATCAGGGGTCAATTCAGTTACCCATGTAGACCGCTGCCCAAGGCCNCGGACCGACCGGTCCTCGTCATAGGTAACCTCCTCAACCTGCGACAGCTCCCAGTAGCTCGCTACTTCATCGCCGCCAGGAACGTACTGCGCTCTTTCAGCTGTTCGAACTTTGATTAGTCGTTTTCCTTCATCGAAGATTAACCACCTCAAACCCAACATGGTGTTCTCGTGGATCAACTCGGCATGAACGAAAGCATCACCATCTCTCAACCAAATCCCATATTCCGGCGCAATAGCGTCTGCTGCAGAAGTCGCTTGCCTGCGCTCAAGTCGCGCCATTCGCTCCGCATCAGGCAGCACGTATTCGCCAACGAGGACTCCGCCTCCGGCTACCAGCAAGGCTGGCAACATGGCATAGCTTAAGATCTTATAACTCGACATACCGGCGGCACGCATAGCAACGAGTTCGCTACGAACAGCAAACCCTCCCAAGCTAATCAATGCGCCAATCAAAATGGCGTAGGGCAAGGTCTCGTAGAACAACCGCGGCACGCTTAAACCAACATACAGCAATGCGGCCCAAAACGTGTACCGCTGATCAAGATCACCAATCTGGTCAAGCAACGTGAAAACAGCGAGCAATCCTGTCAAGGCGGCCGCTACAAGCACGATAGACCCGAAAACGGAGATCCCAATCAACTTTGCGACGATCGGCATCATTGGCTCGCCCTAGACTTGATCCATGACCAATCGAAGAGTCGCTCGCCCCCTCGGTAAAAAATGAGCGCCAGGATAGCAAAGCCTGCATGTACCCAAAAAAGCCCCAGCGCAGGGTCCAGCGAACCCGACTCTACGTTCGATCTCGCTGCAGATAGCAACACAAGATAGAGAAAACAAAGGAGCAACGCCGGTGCAATTCGAGCGAATCGACCTTCTCTTGGATTGACCCTCGCGAGCGGCACTGCCAAAAACACCAAGATCGGCACCATCAAGACCAGTGATAAACGCCACTGGAGTTCCGCGACACCTGAATTCGATTCTGCCTTGAGCAAATCCCAAGTCGCCAGCTGTTTTACCTCGGATCGATCCAGCTTAGAGGGATCTCTTGCTAGCACCTGGCCATACGTCTCAAACTCGATCACCTGATGTTCTAACGCACCTGGCTTCATGCGATAGCGCTTTCCACTGCGCAGAATGAGCAAGCGATTGCCCTGCTCATCGATCCTTGTTTCTCCCTCGTCCGCCACCATGACGACAGTGGTTCCGAGTTCGTCACCCTCTTCCTGCTCGAGCTCAGTGATAAAGACGTCTGACAACTCATTCGAATCGGCAATGTCGCGGACATAGGTCACTCTCTCCCCCTGACTCATGGTCTGAAAGCGGCCAGGGATCAACAAATCAAATTCCGTCATAGTCTTCTGATCCGCCTTGATCGCTTGCGTACCGATCTCCGCAAGCGGCCTCAGCCACAATGCCAAGATAGCCGTCACAATCATGATGGCTAACCCTTGCAACAACGTCATCTTAAGCAGTCTGGGTTCACCAAATCCCATGCTTTTAAGCACGGTCAATTCATTGTCAACGGCTAGCCGCCCATGAGCGATCATAATCGCAAGAAAAAAAGAGACAGGGATAATTAGCTCAAGCAGTCCAGGCAATCGATAGAAAAGAATTAATCCCAGCAACTCGCTATTCATCTTGCCGGCTGCTGCTTCGCCCAAATACGCGCTTAACCGAGATCCAGTGGCGATCACCAGCACGACCAGGGCGATCACACCCATCGCCTTGAACACCTCAAGAGAGATATATCGAAAAAGAATCAAATCGCCCGCCAATCTCTAGCTGCCATTGCCGTATAATAGTTCAAGACTGATTAGCAATAGAACATTGCTGTCGCACACCTTCAAAGAGCAATGAGAGAGCCATCTCAAGTCAATGGGAGCACCTATGCGCACATACACCGTTAAAGCAGGCGAGTTAGGCAAAGCATCGATCCCGTGCGCAGTCATCGGCATTAGCGACAAACAAACAGATGGCCCTGTGCTCAAAGCCATCGAAAAGGCGAGCAAGGGAGCGATTGAGCGTTTAATTAAACGCGGCGATATCAGCACAGCTTCAGGCACAACGACGCTTATCACTGATCTTGCCGGCACCAAAATCGAGCGCCTTCTTGTGGTTGGTCTAGGCGACGGATCACCAGATCAGCTGACAGCAAGTTT
Organism: Gammaproteobacteria bacterium; assembly: GCA_002728935.1. The sequence goes on from PBWF01000070.1 coordinate 12,405, forward strand.
CCAATCAGCGGCTACACAGTTGAAGAAAATCGCCGCCAAGTCTGCACTGGTTGTCATGGAAAATATCACTTCATCGGATCGAGACACGAAGTGGGTAACTGCCAAGTTCATTGAATGTATCGAAGACGCGCTTTATCAGTATGTGGAGATGAAAGGCACTGGGAAGCCGAAAGCACCTGCACTCAGCAAAATTCAATTCGCGGCCCACTCAGAGGACGCGAAAGCCATAAGAGCGGGCGTTAAACTCGGTGTTGCGCTCTCCAAGGGCAAAAATGCCACCCGAGATCTCGGCAATGCACCATCTAACGTTTGCACTCCCACATTCCTCGCCAATCAAGCCAAGAAGTTGGCTCGGGCTTATCCATCATTAACGACGACCGTGCTCGAAGAAAAACAAATGGCCAAGCTAGGCATGGGCGCGTTTTTGTCGGTGTCAAAAGGCAGCGACGAACCAGGAAAAATGGTGATCATGCATTACAAAGGAGCAAGTGCATCGAAGCAACCACATGTCATCGTAGGTAAAGGTATTACGTTTGACACGGGCGGCATCAGTTTGAAACCTGGTGGCGGAATGTGGGAAATGATCTACGACATGTGCGGTGCCGCGACGGTATTTGGAACCATGCAGACGCTCTGCGAACTAGCACCCAAAATCAACGTCATCGGCGTCATGGCAGCTGCGGAGAATATGCCATCTGGCGGCGCCTCAAAACCCGGCGATATAGTCACCACCATGTCTGGTCAAACGGTTGAGATCCTCAATACTGACGCTGAGGGAAGACTCGTGCTTTGCGATGCCCTCACCTACGTGGAGCGATTCAAACCGGCCTCCGTAGTAGACATTGCAACTTTAACAGGTGCTTGCATCGTGGCGCTTGGGAGTCAAGCATCAGCCGTCTTTGCCAATGATGATGCGCTCGCTAAGTCGCTTATAGACGCAGGCGAACGCACCCGTGATCGGGCCTGGCAACTTCCCATTTGGGATGGCTATCAGAAGCAGATCAATAGCGCTTTCGCAGACATGCAAAATATTGGCGGCAAAGAGGCGGGAAGTATTACCGCTGCTTGCTTCCTTGCGCGGTTTGCGAAAAAGTATCCGTGGGCGCATATGGATATCGCCGGTACTTCATTTAAGTGGGCAGGCCTGAACAAAGGTGCCACTGCACGCCCAGTTGGACTCCTGACGGACTACTTACTGAGTCAGAAGTGAGGCACTGCGCCTGAACGCGCCTAAACAGACCTGATGCATAGGGGAGGTTCGTTTGACACGAATCGATTTCTACCAGATTGAAAGCAAGGTCAACCCCCTCCTTTTTGCTTGCCGGCTGATCGATAAAATCTATCGACTAGGACATCAGATTCATGTCCATACTGCTAGTGAGCAAGATACATCTGCGCTCGATGACCTTCTTTGGACCTTCAAGACCGAGCGTTTTGTTCCCCACAGCCGATACGACAGTTCGACACCGGCACCTATTCGCATTTGCCATTACAGCGAACCGGTTATGCACCAGGACGTGCTGGTCAATCTAAGCGGTACGATCCCATCTTTTTTTAGTCGATTTGATCGGGTAGCAGAGATCGTCCCTGAAGCGGAAAGCACGAGGGAGAATGCCAGGGAGAACTTTAGGCAGTACAAATCCAAGGGATATCCCCTTCACTATCACAAACTCTCATCGTAGCAATGACCAAGCAAACCGAGGATGAGGGACTGACAGAGGTTATGAATCGCAAGCCTGCCTTTGGCGAGGCAACTCAAGGCGCTCAGCTCTCGCTGATTGAGGAACTAGCGAGCTACGTTGGAGCGAGAAAGAAGACCTCTCCAAAGCGGGTTCGATCCACCCGGTCCATTCGAGAATCGACTGATCCGGCCTACGATCCTGACACCCTCGATCTTTTCGATGAAATCGAGGCAACTGTTTTAGATGACTCGATTAAAAGCGAAGCGCAGATCATTCAATGCATTGAACAGATTGTCTCGGAACATAGAAAAAAAGCTGTGCAAGCGATTCGGGGCTCTATGATAAATGAGCTGGAGGCATTGCTCGAAGCTCTCGACTGACCGAGCAAGCGCAAGCTGTGGCACATCTATCCCACCGACACGCTAATGTTCTTCTAGTATACTCAGCCGCTTTCAAGCCGCAGAGCCAGCGATGGACAAGTACGACCCCAGCCAAATCGAGCAGAAATGGTACCAGTCCTGGGAAAATCAGGGCTACTTCGCACCGTCTGGAAAGGGACCCGCCTTTTCCATTGCGATCCCACCGCCCAATGTAACGGGTACGCTTCACATGGGCCACGCGTTTCAGCACTCTCTAGTGGACGCCATTATTCGCCGTCAGCGCATGCTTGGGCGCAACACCCTCTGGCAAATGGGAACAGACCATGCTGGCATCTCCACCCAACTGATTGTTGCAGAGCAAATGGCCGCTGAAGGCCTAAAGCCCTCGGATATCGGAAGAGATGCGTTCATCGAGCGCGTTTGGGAATGGAAAGAATCCTCGGGCGGCATAATCAGTCGACAATTAAGACGCATGGGTGCCTCGCTGCACTGGGACACTGAGCGTTTCACGCTCGATGAGGGATTGAGTCGCGCAGTTATCACAGTCTTTGAACGGTTATTCGATGAGGGCCTCATCTATCGAGGAAAACGTCTCGTGAACTGGGATCCTGTCTTGCAGACTTCTATTTCTGACTTAGAGGTCGTTTCAGAGGAAGAGCAGGGTCACCTATGGTATCTCCGTTACCCGCTCGCCGATGACCCTAGTCGACACCTTATCGTTGCAACGACTCGACCCGAAACCATGCTGGGTGATACCGCGGTGGCCGTTCATCCTGAAGACGAGCGCTATGCTGCGCTCATCGGCCGGCACATTTCACTGCCATTAACAGAGCGCACCGTACCGATTATCGCTGATCGCTATGTGGATATGGAATTTGGTACTGGGTGCGTCAAGATCACCCCTGCACACGACTTTAACGATTACGACATGGGGAGTCGGCACGATCTCCCAATGATCAATGTCATGAATCCCAATGGCACTATGAATGAAGTAGCTGGCGCCAAGTTCGAGGGACTCGACCGATTTGAGGCTCGGGCAAAAATCGTCGACGTCCTCGAAGAATGCTCGTTGCTCGAGAAAATTGAGCCACACACACTCATGGTGCCACGTGGCGAGAAGAGTCATGCGGTCATCGAACCCCTTTTGAGCGATCAATGGTTTGTCCGGATAGACCCACTTGCCAAGCCCGCTATTCAAGCCGTCGAAGAAGGTTCTATCGAATTCATTCCCAAGCAAGCAGAAAATATATATTTCGCATGGATGCGAGAGCTCAAAGATTGGTGCATATCACGACAGCAGTGGTGGGGGCATCGAATTCCGGCGTTCTATGACGCAGAGGGGAATATTTTCGTTGCGGAAAGCGAGACAGCGGCACGAGCCAAGTACAACCTGGATGATGCCACTGCGCTTACCCAAGACGAGGATGTTTTAGACACCTGGTTCTCGTCTGCACTTTGGACGTTCTCAACCCTCGGCTGGCCCGACAAGACGTCGTCTCTTACGACATTCCATCCCACAAAAGTGATGGTTACAGGCCACGACATCATTAGTTTCTGGGTCTCAAGAATGATCATGATGACTTTGAAATTTATGGACGAGGTGCCGTTTGATAAGGTTTACGTCCACGGGTTGGTGACTGATTCCGAAGGTCAGAAGATGAGTAAGTCCAAAGGGAACGGACTGGATCCTATGGACATCATCGATGGAATAAGCGCCGAAGCTTTGGTCGAAAAGCGAACCAGCAATCTCCTACAAACCCGAATGCAGAACAAGATTGAGAAGGCGACTCGTAAGGAATTTCCTGAAGGCATCCCAGCCTATGGCACAGATGCCCTCAGGTTTACTTTTTACTCTCTAGCAAGCGGCGCGCGCGGACTTAGGTTCGATATGAAGCGCGTTGAGGGTTACCGGAACTTCTGCAACAAGCTCTGGAATGCGGCCAACTTTACTAACCTCAGCACACGATCGCTTACCGCGCATTCGACCGAGCCATCCAGCAACACCATAGACCGCTGGATTAATCAGGCTTTTGAGAACGCTGCTTTGGCGGTTAACCGAGCGATGGAGGATTACCGATTCGATCTAGCGGCCAAGGCGCTGTACGACTTTATTTGGAATGAATTCTGTGACTGGTATCTGGAACTCAGCAAACCGATTTTACAAACCGATCAGTTCAGCCAAGCAGAAAAATCGGCAACCCAAAGCAATTTATTGGAATTATTCGAGCGAATTCTTCGACTAGCGCACCCATTTATGCCGTTCATTACTGAAGAACTATGGCAGTCGTTGCCAGCGCATGCCCGAACCGGGGATTCAATTATGCTTGCCGCCTTCCCGCCGGGGCAGGACTCAGAAGACCGAGCAATCCTTGACGATGTTGCCTGGTTGAAGGAAATCGTGAGCGCCGTTAGAAACATCCGTGGTGAACAAAATATCCCGCCTGGAAAACCGATCCCCATCATTTTTCACTTAGGATCAGACGCCGATCGATCGCGCTACCAACAATTTCTCCCCATGCTAGAAGCGTTACTGAAGCCTTCATCCATTGGCTGGCATGAGAGCACGGAGAGCCCGCCGCCATCGGCTGCCCAGGTCATCGATGATCTTCAGATCCTCGTCCCTCTAGCTGGATTGATAGACAAAACCCGAGAATTAGAGCGGTTGGACAAAGAATTGACCAAGGTGGGGCAGGAGATTTCTCGGATCCAAACCAAGCTCGGCAACGAACAGTTCGTTGCTAATGCGCCCTCTCAAGTCGTGGACAAAGAGCGCGAGAAATTGAATGTTCAGCAGTACCGGGAGTCGGAGCTCACGGCGCAGCGACGCCGTATCGACAGGTTATAAGCACATAGAGGCTGGCTGGCAGAGCTTGGCCTACCCATCTAAAAATCAAGAAAAACTCGCGCCCCCCTAGCAACAAGCCCGCGCTGAAGAAAGGATAGCAGGCGTTCAACGAGTCCCAGCTGCCTAATATTAGCCGAAATGATCATAGTAAATTTGTTTGGACAATGCCCTCCGACTATGTATTATTGGGGATCGCGCATTGAACGCGCGTTTGCAATATATGAGGTAGGGGACATGTCTGATAGACAAATGGGGACTGTAAAGTGGTTCAATGACTCCAAAGGGTTTGGTTTCATCGAGCGCGAGTCGGGCGAAGACGTCTTTGTTCATTTCCGATCCATCCGAGGGGATGGCTTTAGGACACTGAAACAGGGCGCTCGCGTCGAGTTTTCAATTACGCAAACCGATAAGGGGTTTCAAGCTGAGGACGTCGACCAAAAGGACGATTAGTCCGGCGTAAGCGTAGTCTGAATTGATAAGAGGCCACATGATGGCCTCTTCATTTCTCAAAATTTCGTTGATGCATTGCAGGATGTTGCTCCTACTAGAAGGGGAGAGCTCCTTTTGCCGTGCGCGACTGGTTTATACCTTTAGGACCACTTTGCCCTTCGTCTCATCCGATGCCATCAGCGCGTGAGCAGCATCGGCCTCGGCAATAGGAAACACTCGATCGACTTGGGGCGATAGACTGCCGTCGGCCAATTTTGGCCACACATAGCGCTCGAGCTCAGCCATCACGGTTTTTTTCTCAACCAATGGTCTGGCCCGTAAGGTCGAACCGATGACCCGAAGACGCTTCATCATCAACTTCCCCATATCCAGTTCGGTTCTAGCGCCGGACATGAGGCCAATCAATACAAGCCGCCCTCCAAGGCGCAATGAGTCTAAGTTGTCGCTCAGATAACCGGCACCGACTGGATCCAAAATGACATCCACACCCTCTGACTCACTCCAATTCATGACAGCTTCTTTGAAGGAGCCGTTTGTTCTAACATGCCCTGCCCCGGCACCCAGCGATCGGCAGTAGTCGCGCTTTTCATCACTTCCGATGGTTACAAAACACGAAACACCAAACGCCCCACAAAGCTGGATGGCGGCACTGCCGACGCCACTCGCTCCAGCATGAATTACACAGCGCTCACCTGGCTGCATCTCAGCCTCTATGAATAGGTTCAGCCATGCGGTTGCGTACACCTCCGGCAGCGCAGCCGCTTGAACAAAATCAAAACCATCAGGGATGGGAACGACACTGCCCTCATCGACCACCACCTGCTCCGCGTACCCACCCCCGGGAAGCAGCGCACAGACCGAATCACCAACCTGAAAACGGACCGTCTCATCACCAACGGCAGCTACTACCCCCGCACACTCGAGCCCCAGCACACTCGAGGCTCCTGGCGGCGGCGGATAGAGTCCTCTCCTCTGCATTAAGTCAGCGCGGTTAATGGCCGTCGCCTTAACAGCAATAGCAACCTCCTTAGGCCCAAGCGCTGGCACTGGCACCTCTTTCCATGCGAGCGTTTGATCGCTCTCAACTACAATCGCCCTCATCAGTTCAATCTCCTTCATCCGCTCTACCTCACACGCTCTAATTCACACACTCTACTGGGAGACCAACATCTCACCAATCTAATTGCATTCGGGCTTAGCAGCAGGGATATTTTGAAATAGTAGGGCAAGCCGTATGCGCCTAAGCCGCGCGAACAACAAGACCAAGAATCCCCCTCCTGCAAATTAACCGTAGTCTCAGAATGAGCGGCCCATCCGGGAGCGCCCTAGTCACTCAGTAATGGGGAGGCGGAGGCTCAACGCTCGCCTTGGCTTCACTATCACCCAGCAATCGCACCTGCTCCGAGAGCACCCGAAGCTGCTCTTTCAACAATAAAATTTCCTGTTGCTGCCGGCCCAATGCCTCATCCAACTGCTGCAGCAACTCATCTTGAAACGACACTTTAATCTCAAGCGCCTCAACCGAATCATTCACATTCAGGCTCCAAGTTCAAAATTGCAGACGCACTTTCACGCCCTGCTCATACAAATAGCGTTTGATATCACGGATCGTAAAATCGCCGTAATGCACCATCGAAGCTACCAAGGCTGCATCTGCTTTGCCTTCGGTGAGGACCTCCCTTAGATGCTCAGGATGACCTGCTCCCCCAGAGGCTACGACGGGCACAGGCACAGCCTCGGCAATGGTTCGCGTTAACACAAGATCGTAGCCATCCCTTGTGCCATCCCCATCAATCGAATTGACAACTAACTCCCCAGCACCTCGAGCGACTCCTTCTTTTGCCCATGCCACAGCGTCTAGTCCCATGGGGGTTCGTCCCCCATTAATAACTATCTCAAAACCGCTCGGGCAAGAAGCCATTGACTCAACTCGCCTTACATCCATGGATAGCACGGTATTCTGCCGGCCTATGGCTCCTGCACACTCATCGATGAGTGTTGGAAGCTTGACCGCTGCCGAATTGACATTGATCTTCTCGACGCCAGAACGAAGCAAGGCGTTAATGTCCTCAAGCGTTCTTATGCCGCCTCCGACCGAGAAAGGAATGAAAATTTGTTTGGCGACTTCGGAAACTACATCGAGCATGATGTTTCGCTTATCGCTGGACGCAGTAATGTCGTAAAATACTAGTTCGTCCAAACCTCCTTCGTAATATTCTTTGGCTTTTTCCACAGGGTCGCCAATCGTTTTGGTGTCGACGAATTTAACGCTCTTGGCAAGCTCCCCGTCTTTGACATCAAGACACGCCACCACGCGCTTACTTAACATAACAACCATCCCACTTTGAAAAGTTGGCGAGCAATTGAAGACCAAAGCGACCGCTTTTCTCGAGATGAAATTGAGTAGCCACTAAATGCTCGCGACCGATGACGCTGGCGAACGTTTGATCCCCATAAGTAGTCTCGCCGATGACGTGAATCGGGTGAGTGCATTGGACGTAGTAAGAGTGAACAAAATAGAATTCAAGTCCTGCAGGAATGTCGTGAAGGAGCGGGTGGTCCCTTTCGAATCGTACAGCGTTCCATCCAATTTGAGGGACCTTTAAGGCGGCATCTTCAAATCTAAACTGACTGCACTGCCCAGGTATCAGGCCAAGGCAAGCTTGATCCCCCTCCTCCGTTTGCTCCATCAAAATCTGGGCCCCAAGACATATTCCAAGGAGCGGCCTGCCAGCATCCGCGAAGTCGAGTAACGCATCCCAAATGCCAGTCTTATGCAAGGTCCCGACCGCCGACTCAGCGGTTCCGACGCCAGGGAAAATGACTCGCTCNGCTTTACGGATGAGATCAGGGTCAGCTGAAATCAGCGCGTCAATGCCAACCGCATGACAAGCTCTCTGAACGCTTTCAACATTCCCTGCTTGATAGTCAACTATAATTGCTTGGCTGGTCGCCATTTGTTTTTCCGTCTTTCCCGACTTCCGATTATACCCGGGCTGTCAGTTTATCGGCGCTAATCTCTCGGTAAGGGGACAATTGACGAGGCTCAGCTGGCTAAATTACCTCATAAATTGGAACACTCTCCACCGAAAAATCCTTCGCAGACGGTATACTGTCTTTAACCCATGTGGAATTCATTATGCCCGAAGATTCTTTGCAGGATGCTTCTTCTCCAAGATACAGCGCCAGGGGAGTGAGCGCCGAGAAGCACGACGTGCATCAAGTCGTGAACCGGCTAGACCCTGGCTTGTTCCCAGGTAGCTTTTGTAAAGTGATACCTGACGCACTGGGCGGCAGTGAGCAACATTGCAACATCATCCATGCGGACGGTAGCGGCACCAAGTCCATCCTTGCCTATCTTCACTACCGTGAATTCGGCGATCCCGGAGTATTTGAGGGGATCAGTCAAGATTCCATTGTCATGAACTTAGATGACCTACTCTGCGTTGGAGCGACGGGTCAAGTAGTTTTATCCAACACATTGAATAGGAATGCGCGAAACTGCCCAGGTGAAGTCATTCGTGCCTTGATCCATGGCAGCGAGGCTTTCATTCAGCATTTAAGGGACCAGGGCATCAATATCGTCTCGGGAGGTGGAGAAACGGCAGATGTAGGCGACCTAACGGGCACGATTACAGTAGACAGTAACGCGGTTGCTCGACTAAAACGCGACGAGGTTATCGGCAATCACATCGAGGGCGAACTTTGTATCGTAGGGCTAGCGTCCAGTGGACAAGCCTCCTATGAAACATTTGAGAACTCGGGCATTGGCAGCAATGGTCTCACTAGTGCTCGACACGACTTACTAGCAGATTATTATCGATCTGCGTATCCAGAAACGTTTGATCCATCAATGCCCGAAAATTTGTGTTACAGCGGGCCCTATCGATTGGAGGACGCTCTCCCGGGTTCGGAACATCTTANAGTTGGTGAGGCTTTATTAAGTCCAACAAGGACTTATGCTCCTCTGATTGACGCGATTCTAAAAGCGCACCGNCCAAAGATTACAGCGCTCATTCACTGCAGCGGCGGCGGACAAACAAAATGCCTAAAGTTTGCTTACGATACTCACATCATAAAGGACAACCTCTTTGACCCACCCCCCATCTTTACCGCTATCGAAACTGCGAGCAGAACTCCACAAAATGAAATGTATCAAGTCTTCAACATGGGACATCGAATGGAGGTTTATACCGACGCAGCCACCGCTGACGCCGTCATTGCTATCGCGGATAGCTATGGAATTCCTGCAAAAATCATTGGCCGCACCGAACCCGCCGAGGCTAACCGCCTGACGTTGATCACCCCTTCTGGGGAGACTATTGTTTACTGAGACATTTCATTTAGGGTTTTNCTATCCATTACCATCGCTGAACCCCAGTCTATCCATCTTCAATGAAGGAGCACCTCCATAGCCCAAATCAGCTTCGAAGATGCGTTTAAAGCGCTGTCCGAGCGCGAGGGATCCACCTCTACAACTCTACCGGCGTCCCGCCTAGCGCCAAAATCTTTGGCAAGCTCGAGCCCTTGTCTGACGAAATCATGAAACCAGGAGAAATTGACCTGATCGCCCAGGACATCAAGGAGGACGTGCATAAAGAGAAGTTTTCCGAGGTTCTAGAGATGAACCTCGCTATCTCACGATGGGGTGTCGTTGGTAGATCTGGACCACTAACACTTCGCAAGACTGGTTAATCAGAGACAACTAGATAATCTTGGCAACTGAGTCGCCGAGCGAACGCTCATCCAAGACCTAGCCACGCAATTCTGTCGTCTGAAGGTGTGACTTGAGTGCCACAAAGAAGTTTGACACTACCGGCAGTGAGTAAGTTGATTTACGTGCGACAAAGCGNACGGGGCGCATCAATCCATGCCGTCCTAGGCTGACCAGTAATTTGTCGTCGATCCCCAGTGCTCGAGCAACGCCGACGGGCACCAGAGCATGCCCAAATCCTGCGACCCCCATCTGCGCGACTGAGAAGAAGGATTCCAGTGCAATCTCCCGCTTGATGCCGAGCTTNGACACCAACTCTCCAAAAGACCGCCANGCTCCNGAATAATCCTCGATGCTAATCACACTCAGCGGTTGCCCCTCTGACCATTTCAGCTTTTTTAGTCCTGAAGGGATGATGACCATTGGTTCGTGCGCGAGAATCTCTGATTGCAGATCGGTGTCGTGTGAATCAAGACCGGTGCAAACGCCCAACATAAATTCGCCAGAACGAATTCGATCCAGCACCACAGAGGTTCGGTGGGCGTGAAAGGTGAACTGGACATCAGGCATGGTTGCTCTAACCGTATGGAACGCACTTGCCCCCCACGAAGACAAAATTGCATCAGACACCCCGATCATCAGCTCCCCACGGGAAGCGGCCGAGTCCTCTACAAATAAGTCACGCAGTTCAGACAAAAAAGGCGAGATCTTATCAACCAGTTTTTGACCGTGCCTGGTGAGCTCTACTCTGCGACCTTTCTTNTGAATGAGTGGACGGTTGTAGTATTTCTCGAGTGCCGCGATCCGCTTACTCACNGCAGATTGCGAAATGCGGAGTTCCGTACTGGCTTCTATCATGGTTCCAGCACGGGCGAGAGCCAGCAATGTTTCCAGATTTTCAACCATTTAGTGATCTCCACCCGATGCGCGATCAGTCGCTGCTCTCAAGCCATCACTCCTTGACCCTTAGANGTCGGGTACAGGCTCCACAACGAAGAGCAAATCCCCTTCGTTGACGGCTTGTCCGCTCGTCACATTAATTCGCGTCACTCGGTACTTCTGACTGGAGGGATAGAGCTCTCCTGCGGCACTCGCATAAGCTGATAATCGAAACGGTGCAAACATTTTCATCGCTTCTAGCACACAAAGCACATCATCCACTGACACTACGTCGCCTAGATTCACATACTCTGGCTCAGAGGGGGAAGGCGTTCTGAAAAAGACGCCAGTAGATGGCGCCAACACTCTAATTTCCCCGCTATCTTCAATCGTTAGGGACTCAAGCGTCAGATCCGAAGCACGAGAGCCGGCGGCTTGGTCGATCTCTTCAATCAATGAATGGACATCGGTTCTGCCCAAAAAGCCTGGTAAGTAGGTCGTGTCATAGTCTCCGCCTAAGAACACTTCATCTCGCAAAATGCGTTTAATGAGAGCGATATTCGTGTTAATCCCTTCAATCACGACGTCGTCTAAATAGTTCGCGAGATTGGCGACCGCGTCATTTCTGTCTGATCCTTCCGCGATCACCTGNATAATCAAACTATCGTAAAACGGTGACACCATCTTGTCAGCAGCCGCCATGGAGATAAGCGTAATGCCCTCTCGTTCAGGCAGCTCACATCGCGTGATTCGACCTGGGGTTGGCTGGAAGGTGACCTGCCCCATCGCGTCAATCGACGCTCGCTCCGCATTGATTCTAGCCTCAATCGCATAACCTATTTCTTGCGGCACCATGGCCTCAATGGACTCACCAGACGCAATNTTGAACTGTTCAGCAACAATATCGATTCCCGTNGTTGCCTCTGTCACCGGGTGTTCTACTTGAAGTCGGGTGTTCATCTCCATGAAGTACACCGCCTGGCTCGGCACATCAAAAATAAACTCGACCGTGCCCGCGCCAATATAATCAACCTTTTCAGCAATGGATGCCGCGCAGCTAAAGACCTCTTCGCGCAGCGCCTCTGGCAGCAGTGTGGAACCGGACTCCTCCAGTAGCTTTTGATTATTCCGTTGAACGCTACAGTCTCTTAAACCGAGAACGCGCGTATTTCCGTGCGTGTCTCTTAGCACCTGGGCCTCAATATGACGCAACGAGGTCACGCACTTTTCTATGTAAACATCCCCATTACCAAATGCGCTACGAGCCTCGGTGGTGACTTGATGGAACAACTGATGGAGCTGTTCGGCCCGATCGACTTTAACAATGCCCTTGCCGCCGCCCCCGTGAACCGCTTTCAATAAAATCGGATATCCCACCTGGTCGGCGATTTCCAGTGCGCGCTCTGACGAATCCACGATACCGTGACTTCCGGGCACCACCGGTACTCCAATGGACATCGTGGTACTAATCGCATTGGATTTATTCCCCATGGTTTCCATACTGAAAACCCTGGGCCCAATGAAGTTTATGTCCTTTTGTCTGACTAGCGCTGCAAAGTTAGGTGTCTCGGAGAGGAATCCTATCCCTGGATGCAGAGCATCAACACCCTGACTCTGCGCAATATTCAAAATACTCAATGCATTCAAATAGCTTTCATCTGATGTGTTTCCGCCAATAGGAACGACAGTTCCCTTTCCCCCCGCAGCTCGAACCAGATCTGCTGGGACCGATTCCATATCGGGATCGCTCTGAACCAAGACAACGTCCAGCCCATGCTCGAGTGATTTACTCGCCAGCTTCACTGCTGTACACCCTCTCGCATGGATTAGCACTTTTGAAACGGGTCTGATGACGTCCGGGTTGACTGGCTGGACCGAGGTCATACTCTCGGGCGAGTCGCCCTCTAGCCGCCCCGCCATAATTCGATCAACGACTTGAACAACGCTTTCCACGGGTACAGGGATCTCAGGATCAACCGAGCGCAACTGCTCATCTAGATTAGCAGCAAAAGGATGCTGGACTAGCCCCTGCATCGCGCCTTCGCGACTCGATAAGTAGTTACTCATCAGACAAGTAAAAGGGAGGTTTCTCTCAACCACCGCCTGCCCTGCGAAGGGCATGCTCGCTCCCGAAAAATAATAAGTTTGAACCAAGGGATGGGTCACAAAACTTGCTTGCGCACCCCCGGTACAATCTCCGTACCCAAACATAATGATCGGCAAATCGTTATCTCTTGCGAATCTCGTGATCCGATCATTGACTACAGCCATCGTAAAGAGTGCTGCGGCGCCTTCTTTTGTTTGCATACCGCCTGAGGATATGAAGCAAATGACCGGCAAACGCTGTACGGCGCACTCGACCAGCAGCTTGCAAAAACGAACGCAATCTGAATTGTCGATACTCCCGGCTTGGAAGGCCACGTTTGACACCACAAAACCTGCTCGATATCGGTGCTCGGCACCTTTAAATTCGCCGATCCCTGTGATCAAGCCATGCGGTCTCACCTCTGCCTTGAGGGCCGATTCAATGGACGGTCTAAAGGTTGGAAACGAGACAGGATTCGCCGACATAAGGCTGGCATCCATCTCAACAAAATTGTCGATGAAAGCTTCCTTGATGCTGTCTATCGTTGTGTGTTTTGCCCTTTTTTCACGGGTCAATATCTCGTTGAACAGCAAATCTCGATAAGCAATNTTNAAGCGATTCCAGAAGTCTTTTCTGCGTCCGATGCGAGCTGGCTCAAGCCGTCCAGAAAATGCTTTACCCGCGGCGGCCGCACCCTGAAGCTCAGGTAAGACCCGTTCAAATATGTGGCTCAGCACAACGAACAGCGTATCCGACTTATCTTTGTGGACGCCGCGCATCCATTCTTCAACTTGACGCAAAAAATTCGAGCCGTTGCTGTGTTCTGAGAGCCGCATGCTCCACTCGACAAATCGTCCTCGAATGTCTTGCTCCGATCGGCCCGCAAAGAGCGGCGACGCCGACAATCGATTGATCGCCTCTGCGAGGATCTTCTCAAGCGTAGTCTGCTGAAGCGCACGCGAGGTTTGAGCTTCTCGCGCAATCGCCACTAAATCTGCGATCAATGCATCGTAGACCTCTGAGAACACAAGCAAGTGCCCACATTCTTCAATAAATTGAGGTTGAATTTCTCCATCGAGCAAGATGTCGATGACGGTGAGATCTTGTTGATCTCCAGGGGCACCGATAGCGCGATACGGCTCGATTTGATTAAAAAGGGTTTCCTCGAGAATTCGTCGGTTCGCCTTGATAAAGGAGCTCTTGTGCTGACTCTCGTTGATTAAGGCCTTCGCGCTATCGCTTAACGAGAGCTCACTGCCTGATCCATCACCAACGAGCAAACCGGTCTCGATCATTAGATTGAGTTCGGAAGCGAGTTCGGACTTCAGAAAATCGATATTCTTTTGATCGATATAGCCCGCATCAAATAACTTCCGACCTTCAAAGCTGAACGACGACTTCACGCGGCGGATAAACTCGCTCGAGTCGCTAGACATACTGCGCAGGAGCGACTTCACGTCTCTGATATCTTTGGTAGATAGTAGTGCCGAGGCGTTTTCAAAGTCCTTCAAGTAATCGACGAGCGCCAGGAGGTTATCTTTCGCACTCGCCTTCCAGCGGTTATACAGGTGCAAACCAATCTCAAGGGTCAAGTCACGTTTCGCTCGTTCGTAATTATCTTGAGGCTCACCAAAAAGGAAGGTTCGGATAGCGCCCTGCTCAGCGCCTAATCGTTCGCGACGATCTTGAAACGTCTTCCATGCCTTAGATAAATGATCTTCATAGAGAATTTTGTCTGGGTCCTGCAGCCAAGTTAAGAAAGAACTGCGCCGCTCTCGGTGGACTCGCCCTGCTAGCTCACCAGGCGGAATTTCAGCGTCAACCAAGCGGCCATATTGAGTCGTTGTTGTGGCCTTGATCCGGCTGCGTAAGCCCAAGTAACGAAGGTATCGGTAGGCAACGCCGAATACATTGGGGTATTCAGTGGGTGACGTTCTCAGCTTCAGCGTTGAGCTAGCGTTCACTGCTGACAGAAAGGGACTGGGCTCTAGATACCGGCGGATATTTCGATGATAGTGGTCCAGGATTTCAGGATGATCCGCAACAAAATTTCTTGCACCCGTTTCGATCGACTCGATTCCATTGACGATCGCGGCGTAAAAATGGTCGATGGTATCCGTTTCACCTGGATCAAAATCAACAATGCCATCAATGTTTCCCTGCTTATACAGCTCGTAAGCAGAGACCCCCACAAATTTCGCACATTCTTGCCATGATAGGTTGTAGCGACGTACAAGATTTGCGAGTGAGCGTGGATGAATCGTATTAAATACGCCGGTCCGACAAGAGAGTAGCAAGTTGCTGGCGGCGAGCGGTATTGCTCCGCCAGAATACCCTTGCCCAATAATGATGCCGAGCGTCGGCACATCGACATTACACAGCTCAGCAATCAGTCTTGATATGGAATGGGCTTGATTATTCCCGTTCGCTTCCTCGTACGGATCGGCTCCGGGGGTGTCCATCAATGTCAAAATCGGTAGTGACCGGATAGCGTAGCTGCTCGCTCTTTGGGCTGCGAGCTCATGATGCTCTGGGCCCCAAACTCCTGAGGCAGTTGCTCGATCCTGCGCGATAACACCAATTTTTCTGGGACCCGTTGAGAACTCTAACGTGAGTTCACAGGCATAAAATGGCCCCTGGCTCATCTCATTCACCAGCGGCACGTTGAGCGATCGTAGGACTGCTCGGGCACCTGGCCGCCCTGACTCCTCGGTGGGTGCGACACTCGCGGCGATGTACTCGTCCACTTCCATAGACTGAAGTCGCTCGACCTGCGCGTTAATTTGGCGCTCTGTCAGAAGCCCCTTGATCACTGCCGCTGGCTCCTTTCGAGGAAACAGTGAGAAGTCTTGGGAAAGTTGTTCAGCGTTGAAGTAAAGCTGATCAACAGATTCGGCTTGGTCAGTCATACCGAGCGTTTATCCTTTCTATTGGTCGTTGGCCCCAGCTCACATTGAAGACTGGGCTCTTTGTTTGGCCCAGAATTATCCAGCTTCCGTCACGGGGATCAATCCAATTTCCCCTTGCCAGTGTCGCGGCCCAGTCTGATGAACGGACTCGCCCTCGGAATCAACAGCGACGGTGACCGGCATGTCTTCCACTTCAAACTCATGGATGGCCTCCATTCCTAATTCGGGGAAAGCCACCACACGGGAACGCTTAATCGCTTTCGATACCAGATAGGCGGCCCCGCCCACTGCCATTAAGTAAACAGCGCCGTGGGATTTGATGGCCTCGATGGCAAGAGGACCCCGCTCAGCTTTACCGATCATCCCTAGCAGACCCGTCTTTTCGAGCATCATGGCCGTGAACCCATCCATGCGCGTTGATGTTGTTGGCCCAGCCGGTCCCACTACCTCATCCCGAACAGGATCTACAGGGCCGACGTAGTAAATAAATTTTCCGTTCAAATCGACGCCGTCGGGAAGCGTCTCTCCCCGCTCGAAGAGATCGCGGATCTTTTTATGTGCAGCATCGCGCCCTGTGAGCATGGTGCCGCTGATAAGGAGCGTCTCACCAGGCTGCCATTGGCTCACGTCTTCTGCTGTTACCTGATCCAAATTCACGCGGCGCGCTCCTGCGCCAGCCTCCCAAGTGATCGATGGCCAATCCTCAAGCGATGGAGGAGTCAGTTCAGCTGGCCCACTACCATCTAGCGTGAAGTGAACGTGACGTGTGGCTGCGCAGTTTGGAATCATGGCAACCGGCAAGTTGGCAGCGTGGGTGGGATAGTCCAGGATTTTCACGTCCAAGACCGTCGTCAGACCACCAAGCCCTTGCGCGCCAATCCCCAATGCATTGACCTTCTCAAAGATCTCAAGCCGCAATTCCTCGATGCGATTGCTGGGCCCCCGATCAATCAACGTTTGTATATCGATGTCCCCCATCAACGACCGTTTGGCCAGTAGCATGGCTTTCTCAGCCGTTCCGCCGATGCCAATACCGAGCATTCCTGGTGGGCACCAACCAGCACCCATGGTTGGCACGGTTTTGAGCACCCAATCAACAATGGAGTCTGCCGGGTTTAGCATGGCGAGTTTTGACTTGGCTTCCGAGCCCCCGCCCTTTGCTGCGAGTTGGATATGGACTTCGTTCCCGGGCACTAACTCCATGTGAATGACAGCAGGGGTGTTGTCCTGCGTATTCTTTCGCGCGCCGGCTGGGTCAGCTAGCACCGAGGCTCGAAGCACATTATCTGGCAACAGATAGGCACGGCGGACGCCTTCGTTGATCAACTCCTCCAAACTCCGGTCCGTTTGAAACCGCACATTCATGCCCACTGAGACAAAGACATTGACAATTCCCGTATCTTGGCAAATCGGTCGCTGGCCTTCAGCGCACATCCTTGAGTTAATCAAGATTTGAGCCATCGCATCCTTGGCAGCAGGCGACGCCTCTCTTTCGTAAGCTCCGTGAACCGCCTTGATGAAATCTACTGGGTGGTAATATGAAATGAACTGGAGCGCATCTTGTACACTCTGGATCAAATCATCTTCTTTAATCATCACGCTCAACGCTTGCGCTCCTTGGTGATTGAATTTGGGTGAAGGCGGCGCGCTCTACTCTGTGTGCCGATA
>PBWF01000071.1 GCA_002728935.1 Gammaproteobacteria bacterium
CTTCCTAAATGGGAGGTATCGGTCAGCCAAGAGTATGGTTTTGAGCCTGTCGAGGATCTCTCTGCGTTCATGTCGAACGAACTCGCCAAGTCGCGTACTGACCAGAGCGATATTCAGGTAAGGATGGGAAGGAACACATCCCCTTGGACGCCAATCACTGGGCTCATCGGTCTGAGCCCCGATACCTATCACGAAGAGGCCACCGCTACCGGGTTTACGACTAAGGCGCTCTTATTTGTTTTCTTTCCCAACGGGGGCATCCATGGGCTAAAGGTTTATGGGGATCGCACCTGATTGATCCACGCTTGTTTTTCATCTTCAGGCAAAAAACTAGCCTCGAAGCCGTTACAGACCAGCTGCCGCAATTGATCAAGCGATGGATCAAAGGCTTGGATCATTTGCTCCACATTCTCTATCAGATACCCGCCAAAGTAGGCTGGATCATCCGAATTAATCGTGACGCAAAGCCCTTCATCCAACAGTTGAAACAGCGGATGTTCAATTAACTGATCGAAGACTCTTAGTTTCAGATTGGATAGCGGACACATGGTTAACGGAACGCGGGACTCCGCCAATTGCGCTTTCAACGCNGAATCTCTGACGCATTGCACGCCATGATCAATGCGGCTGACACCCAATTCGTTCAACGCTTCGGAAATATAGTCGGGGCCGCCCTCTTCACCCGCGTGGGCAATCCGACGCAAGCCAAGCTTAGCGGCTGCTTCGAACGCGCGCTTAAATTTCCCGGGGGGGTGTCCGACTTCTGCGCTATCCAGGCCGACTGCCTCGATATGTTCAAGGTAAGGCTCTGCTAACTTTAATGTCTCAAGCGCCGATGCTTCTGACTGGTCTCTCAAAAAACACATCAACAAGCGCGTGCTTTGTTGCCACTCGATTTCGGCTTTCTTGATCGCCGCCAAAAACCCTGGCATGAAGACATCGAAACCAATGCCCCTAGATAGATGAGTCTGCGGGTCAAACATGATTTCCGCGTGGACGATATGTTCACGCCGACACTGTTCCAAATAAGCCAGCATCAACTCGTAAAAGTCATGCTCGTCGCGTAAAACGCCAGCACCCAAATAGTATAGATCCAGAAAGCTCTGCAAGTCCTCGAAGTGATAGGCTGCCTCCACTTCGGCCAATGTCTGATAAGGCAATTGGACGCTGTGCTTGTCGGCAAGCGCGAGCAGCATTGATGGCTCGAGTGTGCCCTCTATATGTAAGTGCAGCTCAGCCTTCGGCCACTGCTTAATNAAAGACAATCGGTCTTCTGTCGTCATCGTGCATTCCTTCTATTCAGTTGCCGCACGGGGCAAACGCTCGGAGCGAGGCAAACCCAACTTGTTTTGCACAAGGTTAGCTAACCCTTTGCTTCGACGGAATACAGGCGATGGGCACGCTACACCACTTCGCTTGATCGAGCCACAACAGCGCCGTATATCTGAACTGCTCGTTACTGGCGTTGCCTACTGCGCTTTTTCAATTAGTGCTTGATTGTGGCCTCNACNCTNACTCGCGGTGGCTGGTGTTGATATTCGTCCCAGCCAGCGATCAACGCATCAACCACTTTTGATGCCACGGTATAGGCTGACTCTACTGCGACCCCAAGTCCCGAATAACCCTCGTTTTCAGCGAGTAAATTCTCTGCCGCTGTCACACCGGGCGGTTGCATCGTATAGTTGCTCGCCGTTCGCAGCACTAGCAATCGATCGACNTNTACCTTNCCAATCCGCGCGAGCCAAGATAGCGACAANTAGGTCCCNGTATCTTCCATACCTGACGAAACGAATTCACCTCTGCCATCGGTCCAATAGTCCACCCACTGATTTGCCCAGTCATTTAGGATGGCACCATGCCAGAAGGTAAGCGCCGCCAACTGATCTCCCTTTAGGACAAAGGGCGGCTTCTGCGCCATCGGGTGCTCGGTATAAAGCGCTCGATGTTTGGCTGCCCCCGGATCATCGATTAGCTTCATGTCCTTGGTCAGCTCATAGGCCCAATTGACGAGCTCCGGATCTAATGCATACATCTCACCCGTAGGCGAGGGACGATTNGGNNCAAAGGGTCCTTTGGTNTANCGGGCAAAATANCCAAAGGGCCAATCTTCAGGAATCTCTCGGGCATCGATTTCGTGAGATAAATCCCCGTCAATCAGATACTCGGCCCAGGCTGCAGATCCAATGGATGCATCCGCTGGATCAAAACCAGCGATCCCAGTCACCACCCAATAGGCATTGGTTAAATCAAACCGAGGATCCATGCCAAGCGCCATNATCGCAGCCGTGGACCTTGCCGTGCCTATCCCAGTGACCATCACCATCAATCCGGTATCAGGGTCAAAATGTAGATCGCGATAACCCAAAAACGGATAGACCTTTGATAGCTGCCGGCGCTCCTTCCAGAGCTGGAATTCACCGGCTCGGTCACCCTCATCAGCCCCGATTTCAAACATGGTCACGACCACCACTTTTACTTGGACTGGCTCGATCTGCTCATCCATCGAGTGAGTTAGGTCACTTGCTCTGGGCATTGCTATCGCGAGCGCCAAGTAGAGTCCCAAGATGACCCTGGGCAGTACAGAGGGCCCGGTTACTCTTCTAGTCATACCACCTCTCTTCTTCAATTCTTTTCGTAGGAACAAAAAAAGGGGCACGAGGCCCCTTTTTTTACAGCTCTCTCATTTAGAACTTATATGAGATCTTCGCCTGATAGTGTCTTGGNAGTTCTGGCAAAACAACCGTTGTACCGAACAGGTCTGGGAAGTTAGCCCGGAAATACCGCTCGTCGGTAACGTTCTTGGCCGCCAGGATAAAGCCCCAGTCGTCCGCCTCGTAGCTGAGGCTCAGATTGAGTAGCGTGTACGCTGGGAGCCGGACCGCATAAGACTGGCCAGATGCTGTGTCGTCTACATCGACGACGCTTCCACTTACCGCAACGCCGTTACCAAAGTCGTAGGTGGCCGTCATTGACATGATATTTTCAGGCATACCTGCTCGGACCCCTTTGCTGGGCCCCACAGGAATAAGACCTCCGACTTGACCACCCCACAACAACGTTGGGTCAATTAGCGGGAGATCTTCAGCACCTAAGAATGAGAATTCGCTGCCAGCAGCAATGGTTGCGAGCATAAGTGCTTCTACGTTGCTGTAACCGAACGTCATCAGAAACTGCTCGTTTACGGCCCAACGTAATTCNAACTCAGTCCCCTCTGTCTTTACAGCTTGGTTAACCGTGATGGANTGAGCATTGAAATCCGTTCGCTCCATCTCGTAAGTCGACAACGCGAAATACAAGCGGTCATCGAGTAGGCTGCCCTTGAT
The DNA here is from genome assembly GCA_002728935.1 of Gammaproteobacteria bacterium. Next base: position 3,324 of record PBWF01000071.1, read on the forward strand.
GCCGAATTCCATCAGTTCTGAGCTGTCGAATGCTGCGTTCGTGTATACGTTACCAACCTGAAGCTCGGCGCCCTGCCCCGCAATCACGGTGTTTTGCTCAGATGCGGTCACATAGGGAACAAGGCCTATTGGAGTTGCCCAGCTCACGCTTGCCGTCCAAGAGACACCGTTTGGCTCATCCGTTGCCTCATTGACTGCGACGTCCACGCCTCCCTCTGTTGAAGTGAATGCTGCGTCTGATTGGGCTTTGCCGGCTGGAGTTTTGGAATACATATCAATACTGTCGTAGCGAGCTCCCAGAAGCACAGCCAGTCCTGACTCATGCGTCATATCGAGCATTACGCCGAAGCCAAAGTTTGTGTAGTCACCCACATAGTACTCACTGTATTCAGCATCGATGCGCGTCGNGAGCACGCGACGATCCAACGCNGTGGACGGACCAGTCAAATCACGTCGTGCAAAGTACTCATTGTAGTAGTCGTCGCCGTGTTTAAAGTTGGTCTTTCTAATAGATGGAGAAATCTGAAGAGATGTTGTGAGCGAATCGCTTTCGAAAACTTTGCTCAAAATCAATTGCTCTTCTATCACCCACGTATCGTGGAACTGTGAGAAACCGTAGGCGTTCTCGTTAAGGTTTTCATAGCTCTCATAGAACAACTTATTGGTCAGATTCCAGTCATTACCCAACGTCACGTCGATATCAAAATACAGTGTAGTTACTTGATTTTCGAGCGTGTCATCGTCCGCAATCAGCGTTGTAGACATCGGTAACTGCGCCGTGCCAACGTTCTGTAGAGCCATGTTAGAGTTTTCGTAATCGAACCCAAACGAAGCATCGCTTAGTGCCGCTAGATCCATTTCTTTCTGGCCAAAGAAGGCATAGAGAGCAAAGGGATTAATATCGCCCGCGTAATATTCACCGTGTGATATGAATCCATCACCATCTGTGTCAAGAGGGATCGGAGTTCCCGTAATGTATGTCCCGGTATCGATGAGGTCTTGCGTCACTCGGTTCCAGCCTGCATTTTGTGAGCCGTCATAGTCGTGCCACATGCCACCGAACTGGAGTCGGACGCTATCACTCAAATCCATGTCAAAGCTCGCTTGAACCAGCGCCTGGTCAACCCCTGGCGCATTGGTATAAAAGCTATCCGAGTGCTCCACTTCTCCGTATAAATAGTAACCAAGTGGCTTACCACCCAGTTCCGCAGGCCCCCCAACTTCAGCAGTCATCACGCTCTTGTCCCAACTGCCGGCTGTATACGAAATCGCGCCAACCCGCTCTTCGATGTAGGAGCCAGTTTCTTCGATACGTGCCGATTTCGGGTTGAAATTAAGGTATCCACCGATTTTGGAGGGTCCGTAAATGGGCGAAGCTGGTCCGCGAACAATGTCGACTCGATCGGAGGCGCCAATGGGCGTTGGGTAGTTGCCCGGGTTATCAAGTCGCCTAACGCCGCGGAAGTAGGTCTCGCCCGCAGTTCCTCGGACGTCAAGCGAACCGGCAACACCAAAAAACGACTGTGTGAAAGTTCCGGGAGCGACGGCCACCAACTCATCAACATCAGCCATGTTGAAGCGNTCCATCATTTCTTCGGATACTGTTGAAGCTGAGCGCGGGGTCTCCAAAATGGATTTTTCAAATCCAAAAATTGACTCAACACGCTCACCTGGCAAGCTGCCAAGGTCACCCTTGACAACAACTTCTTCNATCTCTTCAGCTNNAGCATTTGAGCCTGCAATTGCCAGCCCTAACGCCGCTGCTAGTGTCAACCTTCTGACATTCTTATTCATAGATTTCCCATTCTTCGAATGAATAATTGTTGGCTGCTCCCGCGAAGCCAACGCCCCGAGTTCTTGTTTATGTGTACCCGAACTTTGAATTGACGCTCTCAAAAGCAGGGGACCCATTCACCGTCTCAATTTTTAAACCGCTTACAACACCCTACAAAAGTCAACTGTGCGCTAACTTGCACGACCCTCCAGGCTGACGCCCAACACTCCGCAACTAACAACCAATTAGCAGCTACATGTTGTTTAGTTCAGTGCCCGTTTGGCAAAACAACTCCTGACGCTGATGGAGCAATTTTCGTACCTATTTTTTGTGGTGAGAGGGGTAATCTGAGCCTCTATCTGATCACCGTTGCCCCCATGCGCATCCGGTGGATTCATTGAATCATCTGTAACAACACTACCATCCCTTTTGTTCGAAATTGAACAGCTATCTGTGTGCTATGCGTGGCTCACCAGACACTATTTCGAGAGATTCTAATCCCTCTGGTCATTGGCTTTGGTTGCCAACAGCAGTCTCTCATTACCAATTAACCTAGTTCACTTAATCGGTTTTGGATGCCCAGCACTGCACCGCAAATACTAGCAACGCCGGAAACGCACCATTAGTTTACAGCAATCCGATTGACATGCACCAAAATGACGCTCAATTAAGCATTTTTCCCTCACAAACCTTGTAGCGACTACACATAAACGCCCGACGCTTTTTATACGATGTAGGTTCCGCCACTATGCCCTCAGATAGAGTACGCTGCATGAATTGCTCTAGCTCCTGACGGAAAGCGTTTAGACGCTCTTCCTTCTCCCCAGCGGAGAGAAACGAGTGAGCCAATGATGCTTCACTCAACTGAACCACCTCGGTCCAACTCAGATTGAAGTGATGTACCGCGACAAAAAATTCGTCCGAGATGTTCGTGTCCCACATACCTCTATCATCGGTTGAGAGTGCAACTGGGACACCGAGTCGCAAATACTCGGGGAATGGGTGGTCGGCGAAGCGGTCCACATACTCAAGCTTCAAATTGCTGATGAGATTGATTTCCATAAGAAACGGACCAAAGCGAAGAGATTGAAGAAGGGGTTCATCGCTGATCAGGTTAAAGGCGTGACCAACACGAGTCGCTCCGAGCAACAAAGTGTCTCTAACATGTGCATTCGGTTCATCGACTTCGCCACCATGAATCGATAATTGCACTCCCGGATACACGCGCCGTAGCGCTCGGATGGGTTCTAAAAATCGCCGAGGATGGCCTTTGTCGTTATCCTCGCGACCGACCATATTGACCGCAACCCACATTGGCTCCTCCGCCACAATCTCAAACGCACGAGCGAGACGGTCCTCAGCATCTGGAAGGAACCTCAGAATAGATTGTTGAAAGCGATAGTGAATACCGGCGGCCTGAACATCTGCTTCACCCATTCGATCTACCAAGATTTGAGTTGACACTTCAATGGGCATCGAAGTCCCATCTGATGTTCGATACCCCTCAGCCAGCACTTGCGGCTCAAAGTAGTGCAACCCCTCTTCGGCAAACGCGAGCGCATTGCGCGCTAGCCCCTCCGCCACGATATAAGGATTGGCGGTGAGGTCCCCTAGCCGCTGCCAGTGCCTTTCAAAAAACTCATCGCGCCCCTCACTCTCGTGATCCAGCCGAATACTGCTCAGCCACGCATTCTTTTCCTGCTCATCGAGCGCCTTCAGTGATTTGAACTCACTTTGCAAACAGGGCGATAGCTGGGCGAGCCTTGGTTCGTCAATAGTCTCAAAGTAAATGGGTTCTATGACAGGCTCTGTGATCATGCCGCCGCGCTCAGCAGACCTATTGCCCTTGATCGCACAGTTATTCATCGAAACGCGAGTGAAATACTCGTATCCCCTCTTCGATGAAGCTAATGCTAACTCCAGCCACCACTCGGGAAAGATGGACCCAGTGATATGTAAATGAAGGTCGCCGCCTTTTGGCATTGCCCAAAGAAAATCATGTAACTCCGAGGGNGTCGCGCGCGTTTTAAACGCTTCAAACCACTCAGCAAACTCACGGAGATTAGTATCATCCTGCAGCTTGTCTGCTAAACCATCCGCGCTTTGATTTTGGGAGTAACTAAGACTGGGCAACCCAACANAGATCATCATCACCAACACGAAGCCGGCCAGCCAAGTCTTGTAACTTGCCGCTGCCTGTCCGAGTGTTAATGTATTCATATTCATTCGCTGCTNATCTCGATCTNTTTAACGCGTTNTACCGCATGCTTGTGCCAGCCCGACAGGGGAATGGTGTCCTTAAATTTGACCGCATTCTAGNGCCTAGCAAAGTAGGTGGCTACAATACTCGCCACGAAATGAGGAGCCATCATGGACCTTAAGACAGAGCGAGACTTCATCGGATATGGCGGGCGACCACCACACGCTGCCTGGCCAGGGAATGCCAGGATTGCTGTTCAATTTGTCCTGAACTATGAGGAGGGCGGCGAGCGCTCTGTGACGGATGGCGATGCTCATGCTGAAACCTTCTTATCCGAGATCATCGGCGCCAACCCTTATCCTGCTCGACACATGTCCATGGAATCCATGTACGAATACGGTGCTCGCGCAGGCTTTTGGCGCATCCACCGGCTCTTCCGCGAATATGACCTACCCGTCACCGTTTATGGCGTAGCGGTTGCCCTTGCCCGAAACCCTAATGTCGTTGAGGCGATGCTGAACGCCGACTGGGATATTGCCTGCCACGGTTATCGCTGGCTGGATTATCAATTCGTTGAAGAGGCAATCGAGCGAGCGCACATCGAGCAAGCCATCGAACTGCATACCAAGATCGTGGGATCTAAACCCCTTGGCTGGTACACGGGACGAGACAGCCCCAACACGCGTCGCCTGATCCTGGAGCACGACCACTTCCTCTATGACTCTGACTCTTATGCCGATGACCTACCTTACTGGGTTCCAGCGCCTCAAGGTCATCACTTGGTCATCCCATATACACTTGATACCAACGACATGCGATTCGCCGCAGCGCAGGGGTTCAATTCAGGAGATCAGTTCTTCAGCTATCTTAAAGACGCATTTGACGCGCTTTACGCAGAGGGTGCGGACGCCCCGAAAATGCTCAATGTCGGGCTCCATTGCAGGATTATCGGCCGCCCAGCACGGATTCAGTCCTTGAGACAGTTCATCGAGTATGTACTCAACCACTCCAATGTTTGGGTGCCAACACGACTCGATATCGCCAAGCATTGGCATCGATACCATCCCCCTAATCCCTGAACAGGCAAACTATCGAATCCGCTTCAGCGCGCGATCGATCAGGATCATCAGAAGCGCTGCATTCGTCACGGAAAAGGAAAAGGTCGAAATCACTACGGCTGGTAAGAACGACCACTCGCTGATCGTTTCTGCGATAGCAATCCCCATCACACCAGCAATCACTACGCCCACGTAATCGTAAACCCTGGGTGCCGCTGACCTGACGAGCGAGAAGCCTGCAAAGACAACAAGGCTAAATAGGATCAGGGTCATACCTTTTACAACGGTCTCTGGAATCGCTTGAATCCAGGCGACCGTTGTTGGCAGCAACCCAAGCCCAATGAGCACAACCGCCGCATAAATCCCAATGACTGGGTTCGATGCGCCGGTCGCCCTGATCACGCCATTATTCTGACTGAACGTGGTGTTGGGAAAGGTGCCGAGAACGCTCGCTAATCCGGAATTGAGCGAGTCGCCCATTAACCCACCGCGAATACGTAACCAATAGCTTTCGTCACCATGACGATGACCCGATAAACGATTCGTCGCAGTTAAATCACCGATACTCTCTGTGGCTGACACAATAAAGATCGGCATCATGATCAGGACCATTACAGGCTCTATCCCAAATCCAAACGGCAGCGCCTCCGGCGTTAAAAAAGAAAGGTTTGACGCCGCCGAATCGGGTAGCGCAAATCGATCCATTAGTATCGCAGCNACGCATCCCGCGCCTAACCCGAGTATCACAGAGATCGATCGAATCGAAGCCATGGGCACCAGCATTGAACCGATAATAACGACGGCGACTAGGCCAGCTAAACCAAGATCCAGTGCATCCAGCGCCTGGGATTGATACCCCTCCGCTAGGGACGATGCAGAGGACCAGACGAGCGAAAACCCGATCATCATCAATGTCACGCCAGTCACATTTGTNGTGATGACACCGCTCAGTGATCGCACAAACCAAGCCAAACCCATCATGAGCACNGAACACACGATCATCGAACCGAATAGCGTGCCGAGTGCCTGTTCGGGAGCCAGCGTCTCGGTCAGCTGATGAAACACATAAATAGAGGTACTGACGAAGGCAAAACTAGTCCCTTGGATACTGAGTAACCCAGAGCCGATCGGGCCGACGCGGACGATCTGGATAATGGTGGCTAGCCCCGAAACCACNAGCGCCGCGGCAATGACATAAGCGGTCTGCGCGTCATTTAAACCNATGCCCAATGCGATGATCANTGGCGCGGTAATAATGCCACCCATTGAGGCTAACGCATGCTGCAGGCCCAAATAGGCGGATCGACCGGAAAGTGCCATGGGATCGTTGGTCATAAATAGACTTATTGCTTTGCAAAACTCTGACTTTAGCTCATGGGCTCGTGAACCGTCACCTTGATCGCGCATGGCCGCTAGACCAGTGAACTGAACACCTGATTTTGGTAGCCGAGCGATTCATCAGCTGGCGTGGTCATCAGCGATGATGATGGGTAATATCGGTCGCGGGGGCACTTGGGTTTCACACGCCGAACCAACGACGGGCACGGTCGATTTCGATAGGTAACATTCGACCTACACAATTTTGTTCTATTAAACGGCTAATCATCGCTCGATCAGCGATATGACGGGGTAATCATGGATAAGCACTTCATCTCTGCAGAGTCGCTTCTGCGAGACTCTTTCGTTCTCGCGCGCCAGATATTCGACAGCGGCTTTCGGCCCGACTTTATTGTCGGTGTATGGCGAGGCGGTGCGCCCGTTGGTATCGCTGTCCAGGAATTTTTAGAGTTTCAAGGAATCCCGAGTGACCACATTGCGATCCGCACCAGTTCNTATACCGGCATTAATCAGCAAGATAAACAGGTCCGCGTTCACGGACTCCAATACGTCATCGACCACGCTGACAGCGAACATCGCTTACTGATTGTCGACGATGTATTTGACTCAGGCCGGAGCATTCGAGCAATTCTCGAAGAATTGTCTATCAAGTGTCGCAGGAATCTTCCAGAGACCATCCGTATCGCGTGCCCGTGGTACAAACCGACGAAAAATGTNACGTCCCTCATTCCCGACTATTACGTTCATGAAACGGATCAATGGCTTGTCTTCCCCCATGAGCTGAATGGGCTGACCGCGGAGGAAATTCAAGCTGGCAAGCCAGAAATGGCCGATCTCATCGGGCCTGCCACCTCCTAATCTCAAAAAAGCCAAGGATCGAGTTCGCCGCGCAGAGGCTATCGCGCTGTCGCTCCGGTCACTATTTACCCAGTAAGGAATAGTTCCTCGAAGANTTGCCAGAACTAGAGAACGGTAGAGGCCAACTAGTCTTCGCAGCCGGCTGCTTGNGCAGCGTGATGCGAAGCCAGCAGCTTTGCCTGAATGTGTTCACCGGCGGTGGTCTTGGCATACCGTACGTGATCTCCATCCGCCATAAATCCAGACTGGACCTCGACTAAGGTTTTAGCGTCCGGGTCGCAAAAAAAGGCGATCGAAAGACGGGCCCTGCTCGATCGACGACAAACGCGATGGCGGGTCGATGGAAAACGATCATTGCTCCAGTGCGCCATCAAGTCACCCGTATTGAGAACCACAGCGTCGACCGCTGAATCCACATCAAGCCAATGACCAGGATTTGATTCAACCTGCAGCCCGTCAACGCCATCTTGAAATAGTAACGTCATTAGCCCGTAGTCTGTGTGGGCTCCTGCGACAACTTCTCCCGTTGCCTCTCCNTCCGGGTAATAGAGTAACCGCAGGGTCACGTTCTCTCCGGAATGAGCCCGAACAAAGAAATCAGCCGGCAAGCCACCGATAGCGGCGAGACACTCCATCACTTTCTTCGCCAGGTCGAAGCAAGTCATGTAAAAGCCGACCATCGCTTGCTGAAAGGTTTCTGAAGGCCAGGAGCGATAGGGCGCAGGCTCCAACAACCCTCGCATTGTGAAGGTTTCTTTTCTATCTGCAGCACCCGATGAAGGGTCGAGCGCTTCATCGCCAAATCCCTGGTAACCAAAGTTTTCGGCCGCACTTCGATAAGCAAACGCCTGCTTAAACGCTAGATCTTGATCAAAAAACCATGCGGCCTCATCAAACACTGTGTTTGCCAGCGACCANTCGAAGGCNGGGCAGGTCAATTGAACAAACCCATCTTNTCGAAGCGCCCGNTCTAGNTGTTCGGGCATGGAGGAATGCTCGTTCCNNNGCCAAGCNAAGTCAAAGGCCANNCGCTNGCTCATTGNGANAATGCATCCATNGCCANATACTGAACCATGAAATCTCGATCNNCCTTGCTAAGACCGGATAAGTTCCCGAGCGGCATGTAACCTGACTGGATCGATGTCATCGCCCGCACTCGCTGCGACTTTAGCGTGGACAAGCTATCGTAAATCAGTCCTGCCGGCGGGCTCGCGAACCCTGGGTGACTTGGCTGCATGGCATGGCACTGGGCACAGTGCGTTTGGACCAATGAAAGCGCGCGCTGATCACGGTTTTGCTGCGATGCTGCTTGAGCGGGATCGAGTGCACTTTCCATCGTTTGCTCGTCCCCCTCACCTGGCACCGCGCTCGAATTCGGTTGAACGAGCAACGCGACCGTGGCGAGAAGACCTNCGGCAACAATGAGATAGATTGGCTGAACAATACCAATGTGTCTTAGGTTGAAAAAGTGGCGTCCCACCGCACCAGCGAGCATGACAAGAAATAACCCGATCGCTGCCATGTCGTGCTGATAGATCACTGAGAAATGTAGGCTGACCATGCAGAACAGTACTGGTAGCGTGAAATAGTTATTGAAGAATGAACGCTGCTTGGCTTTTTCTGCTCGATCGAGATCCGGCTCGTTACCCGCTTGCACCGCAGCAACAAAAGCTTTTTGCGCCGGAATGATTCCGAAGAACACATTTCCCACCATAATGGATCCCAGCACGGCGCCGACATGAATAAACGCTGCCCTGGGAGCGAACAACTCCAAGGTCAGAAAACATAAGCCCAGCACAAGCCCTGCCATGATCCATGCCAGCGCCTTGGGATACTCTGGTAGACGACTGCGAATCAGTAGCTCGTAGATCAGGACAGAACCGCCAAGTACCAATAGGCTTGCCAGCACTGCTCGCAAAGGCGTCCTCATCCATTCGAGGCTCCCGTAGAGATACAGTTCGGCTTTCAAATAGTAGACAAGCGTGAGCAGCAGCATCCCGCTCAGCCAAGTGGAGTAAGCCTCCCACTTGGACCAGTGGAGATCACTCGGCCAACTGGCTGGCGCGCCCTTGTATTTCGTGAACTCGTATATGCCGCCGCCGTGAATCGCCCATAAAGTGCCCTGCCTCAAATCATCTGGGTCACTAGGTGGCACTAACCCTCGATCAACCCGCACAAAATGAAGTGATGCTCCGATCCACGCTATGCCAAACAAAAAGTGCATCCAGCGCGTGATCATCTCGATCCATTCGAGCCAATAGCTATCCATTCGAGGCCTCGAATTCATTCGCCGTCAGCGCGCTGGCTTGGTAGAGGGGTTCACCAAAAACGGATGTCTCCACAATCAATCGGGCATCCCCCAGAATCATCATTGCAAAGAGCGCTTCATCGATGGTTTGACTGATCGCTACTCGGCGCTCCACTTCTCGACTACGGGTTGGATCAAGCAGCACAAAATCTGCTGCGCTGCCAATCCTGAAATCGCCAATCTCGCCCTCTAGTTGCAACACGCGAGCATTTCCCTTGGTAATCCGAAAGAAGGC
>PBWF01000072.1 GCA_002728935.1 Gammaproteobacteria bacterium
CGGGTGATGATGTTGCAGCAGGCTGTGCCTTAGCCAGCGCGCTTAGCGCTGATGGCGTTGTTGCAGTGGGTGGTGGCAGTGTGATTGATGCCGCCAAAGCGATGGCGCTCATGACCAACCAAACGGTGTCTCTGTGGGAGTTAGAGGACATTGGAGATCAATGGCAGCGCGCCGATCCAGACAAAATTTTGCCCGTTATCGCGATTCCTACCACCGCAGGAACGGGTTCAGAAGTCGGTCGAGTGTCTGTGATCACTAATCGAGATGAACAGCGCAAGGTTCTTATTTTTCACCCTGATATGCCAGCGAATCTGGTGATGCTGGATCCGGTTTGTATCGCGGGCTTGCCGCCCTCGATCACCGCTGCAACGGGTATGGATGCGCTGTCCCACTGTTTGGAAGCCTGGTGCGCGCCGGGATTTCATCCAATGGCCGACGGGATCGCCTTATCGGGGATCAAACTGATTAAANAGTCGCTAGCGAAGAGCGTCTTCGATGGAGGCGATCTCCTGGCGCGAACCCACATGNTGACGGCATCGGTCATGGGTGCGACGGCGTTTCAAAAAGGCCTCGGGGCGATGCATGCGCTCGCGCACCCACTGGGGGCACGATATGGCCTNCATCATGGCTTACTNAACGCGATACTNATGCCATATGTNGTTGAGAAGAACGCGCCAGCCATTNAGGATCGACTGGCTGAGCTTGCTCGAACGCTGGAGCTCGGCGACCGTCCGGCTAATGTGTTGGATTGGATACTAGAACTGCGCGATCAATTGTCGATACCAACGCACCTCCAAGCACCCGCAGGCGACACTATCAATAGCCTGTGGGTATCAGAGCAGGCGGTACGAGATCCAAGTGCAGCGTCGAACCCCATCCCTTTCACCGCGCAAGACTATGAATCATTGCTGCNGTCCGCACTCGGTTAGCAGCTAAAGGAGCGAGCATTAATGCAAGACTTAGTACTNAGAGAAACGTCCGAGGGCGTTACAGTTGTGACGCTNAACCGACCGGACGCGCTGAATGCGCTCTCCGTCGCCATGCGCGATGCGATTGCAAATGCCTTTCTCGAACTGCGGGAAGATGAGGCAACCAAGGTCATTATTCTTACCGGAGCGGGCAGGGCATTCACAGCGGGATTGGACTTAAAGGAACTCGGTCAGCAAGGAATGCGCACAAAAGGGTCCGCCCAACCGACACTCGACCTTCAGGATGCAATTATGAATGTCGGCAAACCCTTGATAGGCGCGATTAACGGGTTCGCGATTACCGGCGGATTCGAGATCGCTTTAATGTGCGACATTTTAGTGGCATCAACGGCTGCTAAATTTGCTGATACCCATGTCCGGNTGGGCGTGGTGCCCGGGTGGGGCCTGTCTCAGCGGCTTTCGACCCTCGTTGGGGCGTCTCGTGCTCGGCAGCTGAGTTTCACGGGGAACTACCTCGATGCTGAGACCGCCTGCCGNTGGGGGCTAGTGAACGATGTGCTCGAGCCTGAGGTGCTGTTGCCTCATTGCATGAAGATTGCTCGAGACATTTGCTCTGCTAACCCCGACACTCTCAAGGCGGTCAAGTATTTGATCGATTTCGGTGTACAGGAGGGCTTGGCATCAGGGCTTGCCGAAGAGGCGAGACTCAGCGGAGCGACTAATCGCGGTATCGATGCCCAAACGCTGGAAACGCGCCGCCAGGCTGTCCAGGCTCGTGGTAGGGATCAAACGCTTTAGTGACGNACGGAGAAGCGCTTGCTAGGACTCAGGCTTGGCGATGAAGACGGGGATTTTTCTCGTCGTCTTCTCTTGGTAGTCGGTGTAAGGAGGGTAGGCCTCGACCGCGGCATCCCATAGCTTTTGCCGGGTTGCGTCATCGGACACTTCCGTGACCGCATAGCGTGCAACATGCGTCTCATCTCGGATTTCCACATCGCCGTTGGCGCGCAGGTTATAAACCCAAGCTGGATTTTTGGGCTGGCCACCCATGGATCCAATCAGCACGTAATCATCATCAACCTTGACTCGCATCAANGGTATNTTCCGAATGCCGCCTGAGCGCTGCCCTTGATGGGTCACGATGATGCAGGGCATGCCGGTGTCCATGAGCGTTGTGTACTCAGTGCCATTACTGGCCTCATAGCGTTCCACGTGTTTTCGGACCCAATCGATGGTGGGCGGTATGTATTCGCTCATGTTGCAGTCCCTAAATGATNAGNGGGTTGATGATAGCGAGATTTCATGCTNTGCCCAATGGTCGTTTGTTTCGAATCTANCGATACATACCGGATCACACATTCCGATCGCTCAGGATTGCACTCTGGCTTCACTACGTCATGCTGCGTGCCTATGATGCCAAGAGGCGAGGGTCGTGGCGATGTGGGAATCAAATACGGAATCAGGAGGGTCNTTCATGCGGTTGAATACTAAAAACCTAGGCTGGGCTTACTCGATAGTGCGTCTTTGGAGCCAGGTAAGGACTGGAGCTTTNTCCAAGGTAGCTAGTGGCTNTCCACCTAAAGCAGCTGAGGGCTCTTTATTCGTTCCAGCTGAAGGCTCTTCACTTAAAGCAGCTAAAAGCTCCTTAATTGCTTCACTTGATGGCTCGCCAGGTTGCTCGCTTAGAGGGTTTTCACTGTTGCCACTTAAGAGAAAGCTGAGCGGCTCTTCGAANTTTATCCTGTTGGCTTGGTTAGTGGTGGCCTCTCAATTCAGCCTCCCCGCGCACGGTGAGCAGACAGATGACCTAGCCATCCATTCACAACTCGACCGCCTGCACGAGATGGCGAGCCAAGCGAACTTTGATGATTACTTCGCGCTGTATGCACCAGATGCAGTGTTTATCGGTACTGATGCCGGCGAACGATGGACTATTGATGAATTCAAAGCGTATGCTGAACCTCACTTTTTAGTAGGCCGAGGGTGGACCTACCGGACCATTGAACGCCACATCATGGGCGAGGACTCAGTGCGATGGTTTGACGAACTGCTCTGGAACGAAAAACTAGGTCCCTGCAGAGGTAGTGGAGTGATGGTGAAAGTGGGGGACGATTGGCTTGTTAGTCATTACGTGCTATCCCTAGCGGTCCCCAATCAGATTGCTGGTGAAGTTGGTGGGCAATCGATTGCCATTGAAAAAGCGAGGCGCCCACAATAAAAACCGGTAATCGTAGTCTTTCAGGTCAATCGGTCAGGTCACCAGNCGAAAGGGGNGTCTCTAGCGATTGATTTGAGCGACGCGNTTTGTGATTTGTTCTCGGTTATTGCTATGTTAGTGGGCGGCCGGGAAGTAGAGAGATTCTATTCCCCTCACGAAGCCGCTCATGGCAATCGCTGAAATAATCCCCCGAGAGGAACCCGCGAGGAAGTAAATCAAACAGGAATCGAATCAGCGAGGAGGTGGGTAATGGACTATCTTTCTGTCGAAGAGGCGCGTGATTTGAGCGGGTTAAAGCTTGTGTTGACGGGCGGAGTCCCCGGTCCCTGGAGCGAGGCAGCAAAAGCACTCTTTAATCACCATCAAGTGCCGTTCCATCCAGTGTTGCAGGTTGGAGGGCAGTCTAACGATGCGCTCGTCGCATGGACCAGTCATCGCAATGCACCCGTCGCAGTCTGGAATGATGAAGCGCCGCGAGTGCGATCAATGGAAATTCTCGAGCTCGCGGAGCGGCTGGGCAGCGGGCAGAGCCTTATCCCCGAAGATAGGGAGACTCGAATCCGCATGGTGGGCTTAATCAACGAAATGGCGGGTGAGCAAGGGTTCGCCTGGCACTGCAGAGTGATTTTGTTGGACGCTTGGGCTAGTCAAAACGATCAGGCCGGTCAAGACGCCAATCCCATGTTCAAGGAATATGGCTACGATGCAAAAACAGTCGAGCAGTCGATATCGACTGCCGATTCTTTTTTGGAGGGGCTTGCGTCGGATCTTCACCAATCTAGCGAGGGCTATTTAGTGGGCGAACAATTTAGCGCGGCAGACCTGTATTGGGCCTACTTCTCTAACTTATTGAATCCGATGCCTCACGATGTTAATCCGATGCCCGACCGGTTAAGGCAGAGCTACGAATTACCAGCCAAGCGTTTACAGCCTTACGATCCCATTGTCGTTGAGCACCGCGATCGAATGTTTAAGCGTCACCTGATACTGCCGCTGTCCTTTTGACGAAAAGGGTCAATGAAACTACATGGCTGAGTCTTTAGAGAGTCGTTTTACGGAATTTGAGCACTTGCTCAGAACCGCACGGTCGGTGCGAAAAAATTTAGATTTGTCGCGAGCCATTGATCCAGAGGACCTTCGTGCTGCGATTGATGTCGCCGTCCAGGCGCCCACGGGGCTGCTAGGTGAGAATTGGCGATTTTTGGTGGTTACCGCTCCTGATCAAAAGGCGAAGATCGCTGTAATCTACGAGGAAATATTGACGCAGCTGATGAGTGATCGAGGCATGTCGATGAAGGCCACTCACCGTGCGCTCATAGACCGTCTTCCCAATATGCCTGCGCTCATCTTTGTGTGCGTAGTAGGGGAACCGCCCGCTGACCAGGGCGGCCAGATTGGCTTTTATGGATCCATNTTGCCGGCCGCGTGGTCGCTAATGCTCGCGCTACGAGGGCGTGGCATCGGGACTACCTGGACCTCACTACTTAATGCGCGAGCGGACGAGATAAAAACGATTCTCGAATTACCTGATGGGGTGACTCAAACAGCGATGTTTCCGGCGGCTTATCTTGGCAGGGCCACGCTGAGACCTGCAGATCGCGAACCAGCGGATCAGGTGACATTTGGTGACACTTGGAACTCGCCCTTTTTTGAACCTCTGGCTTAGGAGAGCATTCAAATCAGGGTTAGCGCTGATGCCTACGGAGGCTGCTAAAGNAATCGGTTGATGGAGTGCGCTTCTGGTCGCAGNCCAGGCGGACTGGTGATCAGTTCACATAAATGATGAGTGGGCGAAGGCAATAAGCGGCAACGCCGAAACATAATTCGGCATCAGTAAAATCCCGATGCAGGCGCTAAAACATGCGCGCACAGAGCATCGAGAGGGTTTCNAGTCGCTGGGATATGCGGCTTGTCTTGAGGTGGTAGCTCAGATCCAATTCGCAGAATACTTATGAGAACGGCGAATAACGCCTTAGCGTTACACACCATGGCAGACAATTGGCCGAGGGTGATGTGGTGGTGGCAAACGTTGGTTAATAACTGGAGGGGAGCGTGACAACACAGGAGTGGATTGAGCCGTATGCGGGGTTCGAGCTGGCCTCGGCATTATTAACCGTAGAAACAAGCCATCAAGCCGAGAAACTCACGGCACTTGGTATTGACCCCGACTACTACCGCGGATGGGTCGATCCCGCGTTTTTCATTGGGATAAGCATTCAGGCGGGCATCGATAGCGGAATCAGCGCTGAAGGTAACGTGAATATGCTGACGAGACTCAAGNTTTTTCGGGCGCCCAAACTGGATGAGCCGATGAGGGTCAAAGGGAAAATTGAGTCGGTGACCGAGGTGCCTCGGGGCCTCAGAATCTCGACNAACGTGGCGTTCGAGACGACCACCGGTGAAACGCTCATTTCAGTACCNCGGGAGTCGCTAAAGCCAATGGCGAAAGCCGGTGATTCGCCNACNCCGAGCCGCGGCGCCGGATCGAGGCCGCCGCCAGTCATTCAGTCCACGAGTGATTTAGAGATTCGAGAATATCGGAAATTGCGGCCAGAGCAAACGCTGGGCTATTCGCGCGAAGGAAATGCGATTCATTACGACGAGGCGGTGGCGCAACAAGCGGGGTTTCGCGCACCAATTATCGGTGGCGGCCAAGGCGTTCACTATCTCACCCGCGCTTTTTGGAATCTGGGCGCGCAATTTGACTGGGAGATCTATTTCCGTCGACCCATCTTCTGGGATGATCATATCCAAGTGGGCGGTTTGGCTAACCATGAGGGGTTAGCGCTATGTCGTGGGGAAAAAGTNCTGACAGAAGTTGCTGTTCGCTCGTAGCGGAAGCCGTCTTGATCGCTGGTAACTATTGTCTTACTGATCTGGGGCGTGGTGATCTATGGGGCCATGAGAGCAGAGGCGTTATAAGTGGTGACTGCTGAATGCTTTATGCGGTTGGCGATCCTACGCAGGGTCCGCAAAAAGCCAGATTTTGCTCCATGCGCAGTCCCAGGCGCCGCGCCTTTGCGCGTGATCTTAATGATGCAAGTGCTCTCGGTAGATGCGATGTACCCATGACTCGCAGGCTTTTGCGCAACCGCCAATAACTCAGATAGAGTGGTTATAAATANTGGTGAGGGTGATTAGGTATGCCGTGGGTTAAAGAGGGTGACGTTAACTTGTCCTATGAAGTGACTGGAGAAGGGTTTCCTGTAATGTTATTTGCCCCTGGCGGGATGCGGTCTGCCGCGGCGTTTTGGGGCAACTCACCTTGGGATCCTCGCGAGGTCCTAGCATCAGACTTCACCGTGGTGGCGATGGACCAACGCAACGCAGGTGCATCGACTGCTCCCATTAGTGCTCATGATAGTTGGCAAACCTATGCTGACGATCATTTACGATTGCTGGATGCGCTTGAAATCGAACGATGCCATATCGTTGGTGGATGCATCGGCGGCGCGTTTGCGTTCAAGCTGATGCAGCAGGCACCGGATAGAGTCGCGGCGGCGGTGATTCAACAGACCATTGGCTTTGATCACAACACCGACGTGTTCTACGCCATGTTTGATGGCTGGGCGGTCGATCAACAANCGAAAGATTCAGCGCTGACAGACGAGGTGCTGAGCTGTTTTCGATCAAACATGTACGACGGTGAAGCGGTATTTAGTGTTGGGTATGAAGTGATTGAGCGTCTTACCCATCCGCTTTTGATCTTGCGAGGAGATGATCAGTACCATCCGGCCTCGGTCTCGGACCACATCGCATCAATCGCCCAACATGCTACGTTGATTCGCGATTGGAAAGAGGACGGCGAGAAAACGGGTGCGCTTGCGGGAGCATTTCTTCTAGAGCACAGCGCCTGATACTCATGGTGAGCAACTGCTAGTGATGTCGACCCANGNCACTCTATCTAGAGATTGCAACGCGCGGGTCTCAGTGAGAGAGTGGGGAGCACTGTGGTGGCGCCATCGCGCAAGGTCTGACCCCTATGTCAGGCACAGCGGCAGGGGAAAGGAATATCGCGAAACTGGCGAGCCAGTGACATCGGTCGCGTGGTTCGACGGGTTTGCAGGGCTAGTGGCCGGGGCCAGAAGGCCTTTGGGTCAGCGTTGCGCACTGGTAGCGATTGTTTAACGCCAGTTTGCTTAACGATAGATTGTTGAACGACAGATTGTTTGACGACAAATAGCTTAATGATGAAAGGGAGGACATCGATGTCGATCATCGAGCAGTTTAGCCTTGAGGGGCAAGTAGCGGTTGTAACAGGGGCTGGCCGGGGTATCGGAGAGGCTATTGCGCTTGGACTCGCGGAAGCCGGCGCAGATGTCGTTGTCGCTGCACGGCGAACGGAGGAGATCGAGCGTGTAGCGGAGAAAGTCGAGAAGCTGGGTCGTCGAGCGCTTGCTATCACGTGCGATGTGATGGACATGGCTCAGGTTGAGTCCCTCGCCGTTGAAACGGAGCGAGCAATGGGTGGGCTAACCTGCTGGGTGAGTAACGCCGGTGGGGCAGATGACCGAGTGGCCAGAACGCTCCTTGAGATGCCCGAGCGTCAGTGGGATTTCCAGTTGAATCTGAATCTGAAAGCCGTCTGGAGTGGTGCACAAGCAGCGGCAAGGGTGATGAAGGCTTCGGAAAAAGGGGGCACGATCATCAACATCTCATCGCAAACCGCGAATCGAGCCTCGCCTTTCAATGGGCCCTATGCGGTCGCCAAGAGCGGGGTCAATAATCTGACTCAAACGCTTGCTGTTGAGCTTGCGAGATATGGCATCCGGGTCAACGGCATTTCACCGGGTCCAATCCCAACCGAGGTCTTCATGGAATTTCTTGGATTGAAGGATGAAGATCTGCCAGGTATGGGAGAAAAGCTGAATATCCCCTTGGGCCGATTGGGAGCACCAGAAGATATTTCGCCAGCAGTTGTGTATCTCGCGAGCAACGCGTCTTCGTGGATGACAGGTCAGACTATGCTGATTAACGGCGGTAGCTAACCATGAATCATCGCTTCGAATCGTTCGCCGGTGATTGATGATTACTGGTGATAACTGAATAACGGCAAGGGATTAGGTCGCTCGAAAACAGCAACTTGAAAGAGTGGGATCGTGCGCAGGCAGTAGAGAGGAATCGGTCATGAGTAGAACAGATCAGATGGATAGGCCCATTGATGCAGTGGACGTGTCAGATCCAAGTATTTACGAGACGGATAGTTGGCGGCCGATCTTTGCTCGGCTGCGGTCGGAGGCACCTGTTCACCATTGTTCGGACAGTCCTTTTGGTCCCTATTGGTCGATCACGCGTTTTGAAGACATTATGGCTGTTGACAGCAATCATCAGTCTTTCTCATCGATCGGTGGAGTAAGCATCGGGGACAGAAAACCGGATTTTGAAGCGCCGAATTTCATTTCGATGGACCCACCGAAACATGATGCGCAAAGGATGTCGGTCACCCCAGCGGTCGCCCCAATGCAGCTCCAAAAAATGGAGCCTTTGATCAGAGAGCGGGTGTGTCAATTACTCGATGACCTGCCAGAGCGCACTCCGTTTAATTGGGTGGACCGCGTGTCAGTAGAGCTAACGACACAAATGCTGGCGACCCTCTTCGACTTCCCCTTTGAGGAGCGACGAAAGTTAACGGCGTGGTCTGACCTCGCAACGTCGAGTGAAGCGGTTGGCGGCGCCCTACCAGACGAGGAACGAAGAGCCGGGATGTTTGAAATGCTCGATGAGTTCAAACAGCTATGGGCAGAGCGTCGGTTACGAAATCCAGAAGAACATCCAGATTTCATTACTTTGATGGCCAATGACCCAAGAATGCAGGCCATGGATGACATGGAGTTCATGGGTAATCTGATCTTGCTCATTATCGGTGGCAATGACACCACTCGAAATTCGATCTCTGGCGGCGTGTTAGGGCTATCGAAAACTGGCGGTAGCTTTGACCAATTGCTCTCGGATCCATCCCTTGTCCCAGGATTTGTGCCGGAGGTGATTCGCTGGCAGACGCCGCTCGCGCATATGCGACGAATTGCGACCGAGGACGTTGAGTTACAAGGCCAATCGATCAAAGCAGGTGATAAGGTGGTAATGTGGTACATCTCGGGCAATCGCGATGAATCAGTCATCAATGATCCTGAAACCTTGACGGTCGGGCGAAGCCAACCCCGGCGCCACTTGAGTTTTGGGTTCGGAATCCACCGCTGCCTTGGCAATCGACTAGCAGAGATGCAGCTCAAAGTACTATGGGAAGAAATTCTCAAACGATTTAAAGCGATAGACGTTGTCAAACCCGAAGTGCGTGTTCGCTCCAATTTTATCCATGGGATTAGCGAACTCGAGGTCGAGGTCAGCCGGCACAGTTGACGGTGCCTTTCGCCGGTCTCAGTTAATCGGCGTTGTCTTCAAATCCGTTGACATAGCGCCTGTCTTGGTAGTGCATCTCTCGATGCTCGGGAACTGCTGTCTCAATATCAGGATATTTTGGTGTCGTCATGTATCGAGCGAACCAGTCAGCGAGCCGATTCCGGTCGTTCACCACCTCCTTGAGCAGTATCTGAAGCTGGTCAACGACTGCATCCTGAAGTTCATTCCCTGCATCTAACAGGGTTAAGGGTGGGTCGCGGTAATGGTGATTAGCGGATTCAAACAACAAATCTGTTGCAAGATCGTCAAAGAGCTCCGCTCGAGTGGGCGATCGAAAACCAACTGATAGAGTGATTGAGTGCCCAATAGCAGTGCCGTTGTGAGCGATTCCTGGCGGCACATAGAGCACGTCACCCGGCTCAAGGATGTATTCATCGATGGGTTTAAAATCCGAGAGGAGCTTAAGCGGGGCCCCTTCAATGAGTGCCGTGTGCTCATCACAGGACCCGCCCAGCTCCCATCGTCTTTTGCCCTCACCTTGAATAAGAAAAACATCGTAGTAATCGAAGTGGGGACCAACCCCACCATCCTCTGAGGCGCAGCTGACCATGATGTCATCGATTCGCCACGACGGCAGAAAATTGAACGCCTCTTTTAATTGGGCGACTGGAGGGCTCCAAAGGTCAACTCCCTGAACGAGCAGTGATTGACCCGGCTCGTTGGCATTGATAACCCCGGGATGGAAAGGACCCTCGATGACGCGCCAACTGCTATTTGATTGAGTAACGATCCGTGACTCGACGTCCTCGGACTCCGCCAGTTTGAACAGTTGTTCTGCGTCAATTCGCGCTTCAACCCCAGGCAGGGCCTTCCGGATAACTAGCGGTTTCTGTTGCCAATACTCTGCCAGAAACGTGTGGGCATCGATTGGGCTGCTAACAAAGAGAGTGGGGGCTGGGCCGGACATTGTCCATCTAAGTGGTGAGGAAGTACTCTATCATCGGATGGATAAGACGGATGGTAAACCCGTGCTCGCTCTAATTTCGTGCAGCATAGGGCGCTGCCGACCGAGAAGGAGTTGGTATTGCAGAGTGGCAACGCTCGCTGCTTGCGGACCGACGGGGTCAGTTCACTGAGCGGCTGTTGCCAGTATGCCTCCAATGGAAAATCCTCGATGCGGCTAGCATACTGACAGGATGGGCTTAGAGCGGGGTGACATAGCGGTTGTTGGTGCGGGTGTGATCGGGCTAATGACGTCACTGTCTTTGCTCGATGCGGGAAGAAGTGTGACGCTCATTGACCCTGATCCGCCTGGTCAAGGCGCCTCCTTTGGTAATGCCGGCGTGATCGCAAATTACGGGGTAAAGCCGCTCGCTGAACCCTCACTATTGCTGACCGGTCCCGGCTTGCTCTTCAAAAAGGATGGGCCACTTGCGATCCAACCAGGCCTAGGGCGGGCCGTAATACCGTGGCTGACGCAGTTCGCGAGAGCCTGTCTGCCATGGCATCAGGAGCGCCTGCAGAAGGCGCTTGCTTCCGTGATTGTTGACGCCGATGCGCGTTGGCAGGATGTAATTCACCGCGTTGACGCGTCTGATGAATGGCAGCGAAAGGGGTGCCTCTATGTGTTCGCTGATGCGCGATCTAGACGTCAGGCGGAGCGTGATGCGCGAGTCAGGAAGCGCTGGGGTGTGGCTTGCGAGCTGCTATCGGAAGCGGAGCTCAGTCAGTTAGAGCCGAGCCTCAGTGGGCGATTTACGGGGGCTACGTTTTTCCCCGATGCAGCCGCGTTAAGCGACCCAGGTGCGATTACCCAAGCCATTGCGTTGGAATTGCTGAGGTCCGGAATCAAGAGTCACCCAGGAAAAGTCACCAAAATTTACCCCCTAGACGAAAGCGTGGAAGTGAGGTGTGCGGAAGGCGATTGCGCACGGTTTGAGCAGGTGGTGTTGGCTGCTGGGGCGCATAGTCAGGGGCTGCTGCAGTCCCTTGGCATCAGCGCACCACTCATTTCTGAGCGTGGCTACCACTTAGAGTATGAGGCTACTCTGGCTGTAAATCGTCCAGTCTGCTCAATCGCGCATGGGTTTTATGTGAGTCCCATGACAGGGCGCATACGGGCGGCAGGAACGGTTGAGCTAGGGGGCGTGACATTGCCGCCGTCTAATCACCGTTGGGAGGCAATCGACCGAACGATGAGGGCATGGTTCCCAGAACTCCCCGAAGCGCATAGCCGGTGGATGGGGCATCGGCCCTCTACGCCCGATAGCCTTCCGCTGGTTGGCAGCGCGCCGGCTAGCGACCGGGTATTGTGTGCTGTTGGTCATGGGCATGTGGGAATGACGCTTGCGCCTTGGACGGCTGATGCCATTGTAGGTCTGGCGAATGGCGCGTCGACCGACCCTGTGCTCCATCCGTTTCGACCCCATCGGTTTAACGAATAGCGCTTTTTTGAGGCCGTGTGTTTGCCTGAAAGGGTTCGGGAGCGAAGCTGTAAATGAAGAACGCTTTTGTTAAAGGGGGTCTCTGTTAAGGAGAGATTTTGCTAAAAAAGAGAGCGTTTGCTCAGGAGAGTTTGTAGTTACTGAGCGTTTAGTCACTAAGCTTTAGACAGAGCGCGCAAGAGACGGACAGCTCAAGAGACAGAGTCACTCTCTAGCATACCCTTTCAGCAATGACTGGTGACTGATCGCTCTTCTACGCAATTGCTGTTGTCTGCGATCGAGAGGCGATAGCGAATAACTCAGATTCGCCTGTCATTAATAGCGCTGTTGGGTACGACGCTTGCTTCGACGGGACAAAGCATGTTCAAGTCGACTAGGGACACCAGATCCATATAGACAGCAACCGTGAGAAGGCGGCCAGACTAGTCGCCGAATGAATGACGGTTTGCCCTTGAATGGTTAACGGTTGGGCCGACAGTATTGCAATTGAGAAATCAGGGAATTGACATGGAAGAGATGGGCGTTTTTGAGGCGATGTACAACTGCCGGGCCATGCGTCGGTTGGATACGAGACCCGTACCAGAAGAACT